>DATCUL010000491.1:0-7547 GCA_036567405.1 Methyloversatilis sp.
CCCGCTCGCTGTACCACTGGAACGCCGACGCGAATCAGGAATATTGACGTGAGCATCCGGCGCGCCCCGCTGCGCTGCCGGACCGAACGCCCGCACCACAGACAGGACACACCATGGACACGAAACCCGTAACGTTCAAGCGCACCTCCCGCGAGGAGTCGGCGAGCTTCGACCGCAGCGTCATCGACTACATCCAGAATGCCGCCGCGCACGGCCTGTACGAAATCCGCGGCATGGGCGCCAAGCGCAAGCTGCCGCACTTCGACGATCTGGTGTTCCTGGCCGGCTCGCTGTCGCGCTATCCGCTCGAAGGCTATCGCGAGAAGTGCGCCACCAGGACTGTGCTCGGCACGCGCTTCGCGAAGAAGCCGCTCGAACTGGACATCCCCATCACCATCGCCGGCATGAGCTTCGGTGCGCTGTCGGCCAATGTGAAGGAATCGCTCGGCCGCGCGGCGACTGAAATGGGCACGACGACGACGACCGGAGATGGCGGCATGACGCCGGAGGAGCGCAACTCGTCGAAGACGCTGGTGTACCAGTGCCTGCCGTCGCGCTACGGCTTCAACCCGGACGACGTGCGCCGTGCCGATGCGATCGAGGTGGTGATCGGCCAGGGCGCCAAGCCGGGCGGCGGCGGCATGCTGCTCGGGCAGAAGGTGAATCCGCGCGTGGCGAAGATGCGCACGCTGCCGGAGGGCGTCGACCAGCGTTCCGCCTGCCGTCATCCGGACTGGACCGGTCCGGACGATCTGGCGATCAAGATCCAGGAGTTGCGCGAGCTGACCGACTGGGAAAAGCCGATCTACGTGAAGGTGGGTGCCACCCGTACCTTCAACGACGTGAAGCTGGCGGTGCACGCCGGTGCAGACGTGGTGGTGGTCGATGGCATGCAGGGGGGTACCGCCGCGACACAGACCTGCTACATCGAGCACATAGGCATCCCGACACTTGCTGCGGTGCGGCAAGCGGTCGACGCGCTGGAGGACTTGAACATGAAGGGGCAGGTACAGCTCATCGTGTCCGGCGGCATCCGCAGCGGTGCCGACGTTGCCAAGGCGTTGGCCATGGGCGCCGATGCGGTCGCCATCGGCCAGGGGATCCTGTACGCGCTGGGCTGCAATTCGGAGACCTTCATCCGGGACGGGCAGCACCTGTCGGCGCTGGAAGGCTACGATGCACTGGGTACTGCGCCGGGCTTCTGCCACCACTGCCACACCGGCCGCTGCCCGGTCGGCGTGACCACGCAGGACGCGATCCTCGAACAGCGGCTGCAGCCGGACGTCGGTGCCCGTCGCGTCAAGAATTACCTGAAGACGCTGAACATGGAGCTGACGACGATCGCGCGTGCCTGCGGCAAGCAGAACGTGCATCACCTGGAGCGCGAGGATCTGGTCGCGCTGACACTGGAAGCGGCAGCGATGGCGCACATCCCGTTGGCCGGCACTAACTGGATTCCGGGTGTGGGCGGCGGCTACTGACCGTCGTGCCGGCCGCCGTTCCGGCTTGAACGTCCCGGCCTGCGGCCGTTACGAATGCATCTGCAGTCCGTGGGTAGGGGTGCGGATCGTGCGCGTTGCAGACGGCTGGCGGGCGGCGGCACGGTCGTGTTGCCGCAGCGCCGGGGTCATCACGTCGATATCCGCGACGTCGGCGCTGTCCGGGCAACACCTGCGGCCAACGCGGCATCGGCGCCGACAGCACGCTGTCCGGGTCCTGGTGCGCCGGATGCAGGCGATCCTTGGTGTCGCCGCTGGCTGATTGCGTCGCCTTCGCTGGACACTCTGGCTGCCACAGGCCTGCACCGATTCGCGGTATGAAGCCAGGCCACGGTTTCGCGACGAATCGCGTCGAAAATCCGAACGACAGAATAATCGTACGTTCGACAATCGAACTCGCCCGCAACACAGACCCGACATCGATGGCCGACGGTGTCGCGTTGCCGGCGGTACCCGATCGCCCGCACGAACCCGACCGTGATTCGGCTCCCCGCCGCCTCATCGACAAGTCGATTCCCGCCGATATGCGTGAAAAATGGTTCCAAGAGTCCAAATCGGCCCGGGATTCGGTAATTTCCAGTGGTGCAGGGTGCGACTGCCAACTTGGATGCCGGCGAGCCGGTTTGAGTCGTTGCCTTCGGGCGGACAGCGAAACGGCAGTTCGGGCCCGATACATGCTTCATGTTTCAGTATCAAGTGCAATCCGGAGCAACAGAAAATGATCACGCGCCAGGGCCCGCTGGAAATAGTCACGCGACGGCCGGTCGGGACAGGCAGGCGCACGCCGCTGCTTTTTGTTCATGGTGCCTACACGGCCGCCTGGTGCTGGGACGAGCACTTCCTGCCGCACTTCGCCGACGCCGGTTACGAGGCGACTGCGTTGTCTCTGTCCGGACATGGCGCAAGCCCGGGGCGCGAATACCTTGATCTGCTGAGTCTCGACGACTACGTGCGTGACGTGCTCGAAGTGATGGACGGTTTCGACACGCCGCCGGTGCTGATCGGGCATTCGATGGGCGGCATGGTGGTACAGAAGTGTCTTGAGACGAGACAGGTGCCCGCTGCGGTGCTGATGGCGTCGGTGCCGCCGCAGGGGCTGTGGGCGTCGGCGGTCGGACTGGCGATGCGCAAGCCCGACCTGATGTCGGAGCTCAACAGCCTGCTGTCCGGTGGTTCGACTTCGCTCGATGCACTGCGCGAGGCGCTGTTCGCTCAGCCGGTATCTATGGAGCGCCTGCAGCAGATGGCGCGGCGCGTGCAGCCCGAATCGGCGCGCGTGATCTGGGACATGACTCTGTTCAACCTGCCGCAGCCGTCGCGCATGCACCGTGCTCCGATGCTGGTGCTTGGTGCCGAACTGGATCCCATCATCCCGCCGTCGCTGACCGAAATGACCGCCCGCGCGCTGGGTGTCGAGGCCGAACTGATTCCGGGCATGGGGCACGGCATGATGCTGGAAGCGGACTGGCGGTCGGTCGCACAGCGCATGCTCGACTGGCTGCCGCAGGTCTGCCATCAGGTGAACGGCCGGCAGCAGGGCATCGATCTGGTCGTCTGACTGGCAGACTCCGGCCGGGCCGGCATCGACAGGAGACTGTGCATTACGTCTCGGGTGGCCGACCGGCATGTGTACTTCTTCCTCGTCTGCCGATGCAAGTGCTCCGATGATGTGATTCATCAGTGCCCCACGGCTGGCGGTTCAGGCATGCGGAGCAACATGCGGCCGACGATGTCGGCGGGCTGTCCGGATCGAAACATCCCCGGACTCGGGCGTGGCGGCACTGAACAACGGCTTGCATCGGCAGTTCATCGTCGCGGTGGCTGGTTGGGTAGCGCGGACATCGCTGCGGGGAGGAGGTCAGGCCTGCCCGGCAAACGTCGATCAGACGGCTGGGTGAAGCCGCGACAGGATGTTCCCGAACGAGCGTGGGGTCTTGGGCCAAGGCTGGGCCGACGGAAGGCATATGAAGACATGTTCAGGAAGAAGAAAATGGATCTGTTTGATTTCATGACCGGAAAATCGCTCGGCCGCCATCAGGACTATGGTGACGAGGTGCTCAATGCAAGTTGGCTGCCCCAGCCGGAAGCCATGCTGGCCGCGCACCGCACCCAACCCTCGCATCCGCGCAGCGCGATCGCCGATCCGGATGCCTTTCTGCGCGACATCTATCGTTCGCAGGAATAATTGATCATCCCTTCCGCCCGAGTGTGTCGGCAGCGTGTTGTACGCTGGCAGCTTGGGTAAGATCGCGACCATGTATCGCGATAACGAATCCTTGTCCTTCCGCCGGCCTGTTGGCCGGTCCTGTCTGTTTTCTGCCGGGCTACTCGGATGACCGAGGCGCCGCGCAGGCTTGGCCGTTACGTTCTCGGCCGTGAAATCGGCCGCGGTGAGCGCGGCGCCGTATTCGAGGCGGCCGGAACCGGCGGCGGCATGGTTGCGATCAAGACCTTCCGCACCGACATGGCCGAAGATGCGCGCGACTACGTCCGCAGGCTCGGCGAACGTGTGCTGCACGTCTCGCAGTTGCAGCACCCGGGCATCGTCCGCATCATCGAACAGGGGGTGACTGCCGGTGACGGCACGCCATGGGTAGCGATGGAGCGCCTCGATGCGCGTTCGTTGCGACAGCTGCTCGACGCGCTGCCCCGAATGTCCTTCGAGTGGGTGCGCAGCATCGGCCTGCAGGCGGCCGATGCGCTGGCCTGTGCGCATGCTTCGGGTGTCGTTCATGGCGGCCTTAAGGCTTCCAATCTTCTGATCGATGGCGCCGGGCACGTGACGGTGACGGACTTCGAATTGCCGGCACCCTCACCCGATGCGTTGCCTGCGATGCCGCAGTATCTGTCGCCCGAGCAGGTGCAGGGTCTCGCGCCGGATCAGCGTTCGGATGTGTTCTCGCTCGGTGCCATCCTGTTTGAAATGCTTGCCGGGCGTCCGCCCTTCGGGTCGCCGCTGACCGGTTCGCTGTCCAGCGTGCTGGAAAACATCGCGTACGCGCCCACGCCGACGCCCAGTGCCATCGACCCGGATGTGCCGCCCGACCTCGACCTGGTCGTGATGAAGGCGCTCGCCAAGTCGCCGGTGGACCGCTTCGGCAATGCGGCCGAACTGGCCAACGCGCTGCGCCAGGTCCGTATTCAACCGTCTGCCCCGGCGCCTGTGCCAGAAAAGCCGGCGCGGGAAACGCACGCAGCGGAAGACTCTTCCATCCAGCGCCGTGGCAAATCGCAGCAACCGACAGCGCCGGTTGACGACGTGCTGGCGGCGCTTGCGGCCGACATCGACGCCTTCGCGGCGCGCGGCGCGCCCGAACCGTCCATTGGCAAGCCTGCGGCGGCGCCACGTCCCTTGCGTGAACAGGGCGCACCGGTGGCCGCTTTCCCGACGCTGCATGATGCGGCGCCGGCTCATCGTTCCGCCCAAGTGCAGGCGACGGTACCGGGTACATCGGCGTCCGTGCCGGCGCCAGGTGCAGCCGCCTCGTCATTGCTGGCCGATCTGGCTGGCGAGGCTCAGCGGATACGTGCCCACAACGCCCAGATGCAGCGCGGCGAGCTTGCTGCGCGCACTGGCGCAGAACAGGCATTGGCTGCGCGGATGCAGTTGGTGCGCGACTATTTCACCCAGCTGGCCGGCCAGCTCAACGTGATCAAGCCCCAGGTGGCGCGCGACTATCCCTTGCTGGGTCTCGGGGTGCTGCGTGGCCTGGCCTGGCAGGCGTCCGACGTGAATACGCGCAATCGGGGCGCTGAAGCGCCGGATCAGCTGGTTCGCGTCTCCCTTTCCTACCTGTTGCGCGGGCAGGCACTGATGCGATGCGAAAGGGATCCGCTGGCCGCGGATTCGCTCCGCATCGCGCTGCGCGAACATGGCCTGCGTTTCGAGGAACAGCCCGCGCGTGATGAATTAAACCGCCTGCGTGCGCAGGTGTTCGACGTTGCGCCGGAAGTGCGTGGCCGGGTCGAGCTGAATGCTGATTACCGTACCCTTTCGCTGCGGCTGACGCTGCAGAACGTCGAGCGTTTCGGTCTGGTGGACTACCAGCCGCCGGCCGAGGACAACGGGACGGAGTGGCTGGATGAACTGGCGCGGCTGATGCTCGGCCAGCCCAGCCGTTTTCCGACGCTGGCGAGGCTGATCGTGCCGATGCCGCAGTAGGTGCAGGATCGGCATGACTGCAGCGCAGTGCGACGGATACTAGAGCGTGTGGCTGCGGTCGCCGCGTGCGAAGCCGATCAGCGGATCGGCGATGCTGCGCGTCATGCAGATCACCTTGAAAAGCTCGCCCATTTCCGCGGGTGACGTGAGCTGGTTCAGCTGGGCATTGCGTTTTGCTCGTACCAGCGGATCGGCATCCTGCATCAGCAGGTCGAGCACGCCGCAGTTGAGCAGGAAGTTCGCCTGCGACGTGTAGCCCGCCAGCGACAGACCGGCGTCGAATGCCGACTGCGCAATGGCGGTGAAGTCCACATGTGCGGTGATGTCGCACAGGCCCGGCATCCACAGGGTATCGGCATGCGCATGATGCCGGTAATGGCACATCAGCGTGCCGGTGCTGCGGTCGCGGTGGTAGTACTCCGGCTGCGGAAAGCCGTAGTCGATCAGCAGCAGCGCACCGCAGTCGATGCGTCGTGCCCATTCGGCAGTCCAGAGCTGTCCGGCCAGCCCGATTTCGGTTTCGTAGCCGGCCGCGAGACCGAGTGCCGAGGCGGCTTCCGACAGCGCCGGTGGCGCCGGGCGCCAGCTCAGTACGGGCTTGCCGGCCGCGTCGAGTTCCAGTCCGGCTTCCTCGACGCCTTGGCCGGTGCTTCGGATGCGCTCGACCGGCATCGCGTCTAGCACTTCGTTGCCGATGACGACACCGCTGAAGTGTTCCGGCAGGGTGTCCAGCCACTCGACGCGATCCGCCAGCGCCGGCAGTTCGCGCTCGACAAGCGCCTGCTGGCGTTCCCGCAGATCAGCCGACAGCTCGAGGATGCGGTAGGTTTCAGGGGCGCTGTCCAGTCGATCCAGCTCGGACAGGAGGTCGACGGCCAGCCGGCCACTGCCGGCGCCGGCTTCGATGATGTGGGGGGCACTGAGTGCGGTCAGCTGGGCAAGCTGGCGCGCGATGCATCGACCGAACAATGGCGACAGCTCGGGGGCGGTGACGAAATCGCCGCCGTGGCCGAATTTCTGCAGGGCGCCGCTGTAGTAGCCCAGCCCCGGCGCGTACAGGGCGAGCGCCATGTAGCGGCTGTATGGCATCCATCCGCAGGTCGCGATTTCGGCGCGGATCAGCGCTGTCAGATTGGCGCTGTGGGCAAGCGCGTCGGCATCGGGAACAGGCAGTGACATGGGGAAGCGGATTCTTGCAGGCTGCGAATGATGCGGCAAATGGCGGCAGGCTGCAAAATCCGTCTCCGCGAGGATAACAATACGGGCAACGGGGCAGCGATGACGATGGATGAAAACAAGGTGGCGCTGATTACCGGCGCGGCGCGGCGGGTCGGGGCGCAGACCGCACGCGAACTGCATCGCGCAGGCTGGCGGGTAGTGATCCATCACCACCGCTCGGTGGCGGCCGCGCATGCGCTGGTGGATGAACTGAATGCCATCAGGTCCGGCAGCGCGGCTGGGCTGCAAGGCGATCTGCTGCATACCGAGGAATTGCCGGCGCTGGCCGAAGCGGCCTGCGGCAGGTGGGGCAGGCTGGACGCGCTGGTCAACAACGCGTCCAGCTTCCACCCGACGCCGGTCGGCGCCATCACTGGTCAGGACTGGGACACCCTGGTCGGCAGCAACTTCAAGGCGCCGCTCTTTCTGACACAGGCGCTGGCGCCCGAACTGCGGGCGCGTGACGGCTGCGTCGTCAATATTGCCGACATCCACGCCGAGCGTCCGCTGGCCGGCTACGCGCTATACAGCGCGTCGAAAGGGGCGCTGGCGACGCTCACGCGGGCCCTGGCGATAGAGCTCGCGCCCCGGGTGCGCGTCAACGGCGTTGCACCGGGCCCGATACAGTGGCCGGAAAACGAGCTTTTCGATGCTGCTGAAAGGGCGCG
>DATCUL010000492.1:0-1983 GCA_036567405.1 Methyloversatilis sp.
CCGAGCACGCGTGCGCGGTCCCTCTCCAGGCCACCGAAGGTATTGACCGCGGTCAATACCTTCGGTGGCCTGGAGAGGGACCGCGCACGCGTGCTCGGCCTGTGCGCACGTTTTCTGCCGGTCGGCTTCTACTACAAGGCCTTCCACTCGAAGCGCCTGTTCCCGAAGTGGGAGCGCGTGTTCCGCCGCATCACCGGGCTCGGCGTGCTCGATTTCGACACGCCGCACATCCGCACGCCGAAGCGCTACGACTTCTGTGACGTGCTGGTGATCGGTGCCGGGCCCTCGGGGCTGGCTGCCGCGCTGGCGGCGGCCGATGCGGGCGTCGGCGTGGTGATCGTCGACGAGAACGCACGCGCCGGCGGCAGCGGCCTGTTCCAGCTCGGCGGCGAAGAGGCGCGCAGGCTGCAGACGCGCACCCTGCTCGACCGGGTACGCACGCATCCGCGCATCCGCCTGCTCGAAGCCACCTGCGCGGCGGCCTACTATGCCGACAGGTGGGTGCCGCTGATCGATGCCGAGCGGATGACCAAGATGCGTGCCCGGGCAGTCGTTGTCGCCGGCGGTGCGTTCGAGCAGCCGGCGGTCTTTCGCAACAATGACCTGCCGGGTGTCATGCTGGGTTCGGCGATGCAGCGCCTGATCTACCGCCATGCGGTACGGCCGGCGCAGCGCGCGGTCGTGCTGACCGCCAACGCCGATGGCTACCGTGTCGCACTCGACCTGATCGCTGCCGGTGCCGACGTCGCCACGATCGTCGACATGCGTACCGTGGTGCCGCCGTCGGCGCAGCTTGATGAATTGCGCGACAAGGGCGTCGAGCTGCTCGCCGGTCACGCGGTGTACGAAGCACATGCGGATCGCAAGGGCGAGCTGACCGGTGCGACGCTGTGCCGTATCGATGCCGATGGCAAGGTCGTGCCGGGATCGCTGCGACGTGTCGACTGCGACGGTCTGGCGATGAGTACCGGCTGGGCACCGTCGGCCAACCTGCTGTATCAGGCCGGAACGAAGATGCGCTTCGACGATCTGCTGCAGCAATTCGTGCCGAACGAACTGCCGGAGGGCGTGTTTGCCTGCGGCCGCGTCAATGGTGTCTATCAGCTGGATGCACGCGTGGCCGATGGCAGGCGCGCCGGAGCTGCGGCCGCGGCGCATGCCGGCTGCGGCAAGGCGGCCGACATCACCGTTCCCCCGGAGACCGAAGCGCCGTCGTTCGCGTGGCCTGTCGTTGCCCACCCGGACGGCAAGAACTTCGTCGACTTCGATGAAGACCTGCAAGTGAAAGACTTCGAAAACGCGGTGCAGGAGGGCTACGACAACATCGAGCTGCTGAAGCGCTTCTCGACCGTGGGCATGGGCCCGAGCCAGGGCAAGCATTCGAACATGACGGCGCTGCGCATCCTCGCGCGCCTGACCGGCAAATCGCCGCAGCAGGTCGGTACCACGACGGCGCGCCCGTTCTTCCATCCGGTGCCGCTGTCGCATCTGGCCGGGCGCGGCTTCAGTCCGCAGCGCCATTCGCCGCTGCACGGCCGGCATGCGGCGCTCGGTGCGGTGTTCATGCAGGCTGGCGCTTGGCAGCGCCCGGAGTACTACGCGGTCGCAGGCCGGTCGCGCATCGACTGCATTCGCGCCGAAGCGGGCCGGGTGCGCACGGCGGTCGGCCTGATCGACGTCGGCACGTTGGGCAAGCTCGAAGTGCGCGGTCCGCAGGCGGCGGAATTCCTGAACCGCGTCTATGCCGGCCGCTACGACACGATGAAGGTCGGCGCCACGCGCTACGCCCTGATGTGCGACGAATCCGGCGTGCTGGCGGACGAGGGTGTAGTCGCCCGCGTGGCTGATGACGTCTTCTACTTCACCACCACGACGTCGGGTGCGGCCACGGTGTACCGCGAGCTGTCGCGCCTGAACATCGAGTGGAAGCTGGACTGCGGACTGGTGAACCTGACCGGTGCGTTTTCGGCGATGAATCTTGCC
>DATCUL010000493.1:0-16384 GCA_036567405.1 Methyloversatilis sp.
TCTCGGCCGGGTGCCGCAGCATGTGCTGGAACAGATGGACCTGCCATTGCGGCCCATCGAGACGCTGGTGATCGCCCCGTCCGAGCGCCTTGATGACATCGCGGCGCGTCACGTCGATGCGCTGCCGATCGCCGTGCGCACTTTGCTTGGCGGCATCGGCGGTACCAAGCGCGCAGGAGGCGGTCTGGCCAGCTATCTCCTGTTCGAAAAGCCCTATACCCGGGCGCTGATCGATCTCGGTTACCGCGATGCAATGGTCCGGGCCGACGACGTGCTTGCTTTCCTCGGGCTGACGCCGGTGACGGTGACCGCATGAATAACTGCATCACGATCGGGAAACAGTCATAAGAATGTCCTCCATGCTCTTATTTTCGTTTGAGAAAGCGTCTTTGGCGGGTAAACTCCAGCCTCAATTCATCCGCCAGCAGGGGTAGCAAGCATGATCCTGAAGTACCTGATGGTCAGTTGTTCCGCACTTGCGCTGTCGTTTGGCGCCGTCTCCCACGCCGAAGCAGCGACCGGCAAGACCGCAACGCATACCAGGGCAAAAGCCAAGGTCGGCAAGAAGACCGTCAAGGCGCCCGCAGCAAAACACATCCGCCACGCCGAGCTGAACACCAATATCCGCAAGGTGGCGTACTCGATGCCCCGTGAAGCGGTGCGCGTGCCGCTCGCGCCGCCGAACGTGATGTCGCAGGCCGTGCTGGTGCAGGACCAGAACACCGGCGAGGTGCTGTTCGAGCGCAATTCGGATGCCGTCGTGCCGATCGCCTCGATCACCAAGCTGATGACCGCGATGGTCGTACTCGATGCGCACCCCTCGCTCGACGAGGTACTGGAAGTCAGCGACGAGGACATCGACCAGCTCAAAAACACGCGTTCGCGTCTGAGCATCGGCGCCCGGCTGACCCGCGAACAGATGCTGCATCTGGCGCTGATGTCGTCGGAAAACCGCGCCGCGTCGGCCTTGTCGCGCCACTATCCGGGCGGGCAGCGTGCCTTCATCGCCGCGATGAACCAGAAGGCGCGTGACCTCGGGCTGGCCGATACCCAGTACTTTGACAGCACCGGCCTGAATCCGCACAACGTGTCCTCGGCACGTGACCTGGCGAAAATCGTGGCCGCTTCGGCGAATTACCCGCTGATCCGAGAGTTTTCGACCACGCGCGATGGTTTCTTCGCCGTTAACGGCAAGATGCTGCACTACAACAACACGAACGCGCTGGTTTCGAGCCCGGAATGGGAGATCGGCCTGCAGAAGACCGGCTTCACCAACGAGGCCGGCAAGTGTCTGGTGATGCAGGCCTGGCTGAACCAGAAGCCGGTAGTTATCGTATTGCTTGACTCGCTGGGCAAGCTGACCCGCATCGGTGACGCCAACCGCATCCGCCGCTGGGTCGAACAACTGGCGCAGCAGGGTCCGCGCGCAGGCTGAACGACATGAGCGCGGCAGCATCGGGCAGCCGTGGTGAAGTGGGGCTGTTCGTCACCTGCCTGGTTGACCTGATGCGCCCTTCTGTCGCCTTCTCGGCGCTGAAGCTGATCGAGGCGGCGGGCTATACCGCCGTCGTGCCGGAGAGCCAGACCTGCTGCGGCCAGCCCGGCTACAACTCGGGCGACACCGGGGCCGCACGGAAGCTCGCTCGCAAGCTGATCGCGGAATTCGAGCGTTTTCCGCATGTTGTCGCACCGTCCGGTTCCTGTGCCGGCACGGTGCGCACGCACTATCCCGACCTGTTTTCCGACGAGCCGGAATGGCGTGCCCGCGCCGAGGCGCTGGCGGCGAAGACCTTCGAACTGACGCAGTTCCTGGTCGATGTTGCCGGCATCGACCGCGTACCCGGTGACTTCACCGGTTCCGTCACCTACCACGATTGCTGCTCCGGCCTGCGCGAACTGGGCGTCAAGCGGCAGCCACGCGTACTGCTCGACGGCATGCCGGGCGTCAGCCTCATCGAAATGCCGGACTGTGAGGAATGCTGCGGTTTCGGCGGACTGTTCTCGGTGAAGTACCCGGACATCTCCGGCGCCATCGTGCAGCGCAAGTGCGACAGCATTCACGGTTCGGGCGCCTGTGCCGTGGTGCTCGGTGACCTCGGCTGCATGATGAACATCGAGGGCCGGCTGCGTCGCACCGGCGACGAATCCACGCAGGTGATCCACATCGCCGAACTGCTTGCGGGCAGCCCGGACGAAGCGGCGGGCTGAGGTGGAAATACGCTCGATGCACTTCGTCGACCGGGTGCGCCAGCGCCTCGACGATACCGAACTCCAGCGAACCTTGACGCGCACGCGCGGCCGCAATGCGGCGTCGCGCGCCGCCGCCGTCGCGGCGTTCTCCGATTTCGATGCGGTGCGGGCCCGCGCCACCGAGATCCGTGCGTCCGTGCTGCCAGACCTCGATCTCTGGCTCGAACGCTTCGAGGCCGAAGCACAGAAGCGGGGCGCCACCGTGCTGTGGGCACGCGATGGCGACGAGGCCTGCCGGCTGGTCATCGATATCGCGCAGCGCCACGGCGTGCGAACGGTCGTGAAGTCGAAATCCATGGTGTCGGAGGAAGCGGGGCTCAACGCCGCGCTCGAGCGGGCGGGCATCCGTCCGGTCGAAACCGACCTCGGCGAATACATCCTGCAGATCAACGACAACGAAGCACCGTCGCACATCATCATGCCGGTGATCCACAAGTCGAAGGAGCAGGTGTCCGAGCTGTTCGCGCGCGTGCACGGCACTGCGCCGAAGACTGACATCGAGGAACTGACGCGCGAGGCGCGTGAAAGGCTGCGTCCGGAATTCCTCGGCGCCGACATGGGCTTGTCCGGCGGCAATTTCCTGATCGCCGAGACCGGTTCGGTCGCCATCGTCACCAATGAAGGCAATGGCCGGCTGTGCACCACGATGCCGCGCGTGCATGTGGCGCTGACCGGCATCGAGAAGGTGGTGCCGACGCTGGAAGACCTGGCGACGCTGCTGCGCATCCTGCCGCGCTCGGCCACCGGTCAGACGATCACCAACTACGTGTCACTGCTGACCGGCCCGAAGCAGGCGGGCGATCCGGACGGTCCGGAGCACATGTATTTCGTGCTGGTCGACGGTGGCCGCTCCGAACTGCTGGGCGGCGACTTCGAACCCATGCTGCGCTGCATACGATGTGGCGCCTGCATGAACCACTGCCCGGTGTATCAGACCGTGGGCGGACATTCCTACGGCTGGGTCTATCCGGGGCCGATGGGGTCGGTGCTGACACCGCTCTATCAGGGGCTGGACAAGGCACTGGATCTGCCGCAGGCCGCCACGCTGTGCAACCAGTGCGGTGTGGTCTGTCCGGTGTCGATCCCGCTGCCCGAGCTGATGCGCACACTGCGCGAAAGGCAGGTCGAGCGTGGCCTGCGGCCGTGGTCCGAGCGGCTGGGGCTGCGGCTGTGGGCGTGGGTGGCGGCCCGTCCGCGACTCTATGCACTCGGCAGCCGCATCGCGGTGCGCTATCTGCGCTGGCTGGCCGAGGGGCGCGACCGCATACAGGTGATGGGCGTTGCACCTGGCTGGACTGCACAGCGCGATTTTCCGGCGCCCGCCGCGCGCACCTTCCGCGATCTGTATGCCGCGCAGCGGCGCGGAGGCAAACGGTGAGCAGCGCACGCGACGACATTCTGGAGGGATTGCGCCGGCGGATCGGACGCGATGCCACGAACGCCGCCGCGGCGCGCGAGCACGTCGAACGCATGATCGCACAGCCTCGCAGCGGCCCTGGGCCGGCGGTATCCGAAGATGTCGCTGCGCTGTTCATCGAACGCGCACGGGCGATGATCTCGACGGTCGATCTGTGTGCCGACCTCGCACAGGTGCCTGTCCGATGCGCGCAATGGCTGCGTCAGCACGAACTGCCGCTCGACCCGGTCGTGGCGCCGTCCCTGGCGGAGCTGGACTGGCGCAGCGCCGGCCTGGATGCACGCATCGGCGCAGCAGGCGGCAGTGATCGCGTCGGCGTGACCGGCTGTTTCCGGGCGATTGCCGAGACCGGCACGCTGATGCTGTGTTCGGGACCTGACAGCCCGGCAGTCAACAGCCTGCTGCCGGAAACCCATGTCGCGGTCGTACCGCGCGTGCATATCGTCGCCGACATGGAAGCGGCCTGGCATGCAGCACGCGTCGAACTTGCCGTCTGGCCGCGCGCAGTCAATTTCATATCCGGTCCGTCACGCACGGCGGATATCGAGCAGACCATCGTGCTGGGGGCCCATGGTCCCTATCGCGTGCATCTGCTGATCGTCGGTTAAGCGCTTACAACGGTTACTATTCGGCTCCCTGGCTACCCCATTTGGGTGCCCTAGAACAACACCGGAAAACGAATGCATATTCCGGACTGCTGGAGCCATTCGAATTGAATCTCGTCCACCACCTGGATGCGCTGCGCGCGGCACCGCACATGATCGCTCGGGGCTTCGCCGCATGCTTCGTGCCGTTCGTCCATGTGGTGTCGTTTTCGGTGGCGACGGCGCGTGCCGGCGATGAGCCGGAGTCGCCGTATCTCGACGATGATCTTCCGGTGGTGCTGTCCATGACCCGCATGCCGCAGCGCATAGATGATGCGCCCGGTTCGGTCACGTTGTTTACGCGCGAGGACATCGAACGGCTTGGCTACAGGAAGCTGCCGCAACTGCTGCGCACCGTCCCCGGCATGAATGTCATCAACGATACCGGCCATTCCTCCGGTCTGTTCTATCACGGACTGGGTTCGCTGACGCCGAACCGCATGCAGGTGCTCATCGACGGCCGATCCGTCTATTCACCCTATCTTTTCGGTTATGTCGATTGGGATGCGCTGCCGGTCACGATGGATGAAATAGAGCGCATCGAGGTCGTGCGCGGTTCCAATGCGGCGACCTATGGTTCGAATGCCGTGGCTGGCGTGGTCAACATCGTGACAAGAAGCAGCAACGACGGTCCGGCCGCGATTGTCGAGGTCGGACGCGGAAATCATGATCTCGCCGACGTGTCGATGCGCTTGCGACACAGTTTCGGCCCGCTTGGCCTTGCGGTGAATACCCGGAGCATGGGTGACAACGGGTTCAGCGAGCGTTACGACGACTCGCGGCTGAATGCCACGACACTGCGTGCCGATCTTGCGCTCAACGGCTCCGACGAAATCAGCTTGACCGTGGGCGAAAGTCGCGGTTGGCGCGGCATGGGTTATCCGCTGGGCGTCGTGGGCAACAGAGACAACGGCAACGGCTTTCGTGATGTGAGTACCGAAAACTCCTTTGTTCATCTGCGGTTTCGCCGCCTCGTGGCAACCGACAACGAATGGTCCGTCAGCTACTACCGTAACGAAGACAGGGGGCGCGAAGAGTGGTTTGGCGATGCCACCACGGTCCTGAATGCTTTGCACCTGCCGGTCACGCCACTCGTGCTTCCGATCGATTACAACCGGAGATCGATCCGGCAGAACCTGGAATTCCAGCACCAGTTCGTGCCGGTTCAGGACTGGCGGCTGGCCTGGGGGGCTGAATTGCGTCGTGACGAGCTGATATCGGACCGGATGTTCTACCTCACCGGGCGCGAGGCGCAGGGGCTGGTACGCATCTCGGCGAACGTCGAGTGGCGACCCAACGAACACTGGACATTCAATCTGGGCGACATGGTGGAGCACTTCCAGGGAGAGGATGCCCTGATGTCGCCACGCCTTTTTGCGACCTGGCACGTGACGCCGCAGCATGCGATCAAGGCGGGGGTCAGTCGTGCCTACCGGCAGCCTTCCCTGGTCGAGGAGCGTGGCGACTCACGCTTCGTGTATCCGCAACTGACTGCGTATCTGGCGCACTTCAATCCGGTGCTGGCCGAGGCAATATTCCCGGGCGGAAACGTCAGTCGTACCTTCGTGGGAGACCCTTCACTGTCACCGGAACGACTGGATTCGATGGAACTCGGCTATGTCGGGCAGTTCGGTCGTTCGACGCTGGATGTCCGCATATTCCACGAGACCTACAATCATCTGGTCGGATCGCAGTCCTATCACGATCCTGCGTTCCCGAGCGGGGGCATCACGTTCGCAGAAGGCAACGGTGCCACCGTTGCGGGTATCGAATACCAGTACCGTTACCGCGGTGATGGCCGCGAGATCTGGTTTTCGCAGGCCCTGCCGCACATTTCTACCAATGATGCCTGCACGCCCAAGGACGGCTGCCTCAAGAATTCGGTGCCGTCGTCGACATGGTCGCTGACCTGGATGGAAGCACTGCCGATGGATTGGTCGGTCTCGGCCACGATATTCGGTGTCGGACATGCGCGCTGGCTCGACAACAGCAAGCGCATCGATGGCTACCATTCACTGGATGCGCGTCTGGCCAAGAAATTCCGGTATGGCGACATGCTGTGGGAAGCAGCTCTTGCCTTTACCGATCAAGGTTCCGGACACGAGACCTTCAATGACAATCAGGATACCCGGCTGCCTTTCAATCCTGTTGCCCGCGAGACACGCCTGACGCTGCGCGCGAGCTGGTTCTGAACGCGCGCTGTCGACCGGTACCGTCCTGCAGCAGCATGTCGGCGGTACGCGAATGTAGACGGACCTTGCACCGCGATCCCGTATCATGATCGCCGGATAAATGGCCGGGCAGCACGGCGGGAGGGACAGGGTGCGGAGTCGGTTCGGACTGCATCGACTCGGCTTCCGCAGCCGGGTTCTGGTCGCCGCCCTGCTGCCATCGGTTGCCATCGCTCTCGCGCTGGCCGTCCACTTCACCAGCACGCGCATCGCCGACGTCGAGCATGCCCTGATGGACCGCGCCATGCTGCTGACCGGCAGCCTGGCGCCGGCATCGGAATTCGGCCTGTTTGCCGGCAACCAGGATGTGCTGCAGTCGCTGGCGGACGCTGCACGGCGCGAACGGGGTGTCGACGGCGTGCTGATACTCGATCGCGACCATGTGGTGCTGGCGCATGCCGGGGCCGTGCAGCAACCGCCGGTCGGTGTCATCAGCGTTCTCGGCGCGCCGACTCTGCTGCAGAGCACGGAAACCTTCCATCTTTTCGCCGCTCCGGTCTTCAGCGAGCTGGCGCGTCCGGACCCGCTGTTCGACGATTCTGCCGAATCCACCCGGGTGCGCCGTCTGGGGACCGTGATCGTCCAGGTGTCCCGCTTCGGCAGTACGCAGGCACGCCGCGAGCTGATCGCCAGCGCGGTGTTCATCACGCTGGGTGGCCTGATGCTGGCCGGACTGTTCGCGCGCGTGCTGTCCGACGGCGTGACCGCGCCGGTCCGCCAGCTTGCGTCCACCGTCGAGCGCATCGAGCAGGGCGACTTTTCGGTGCGCGCCCGGACTGGTGCCCGCGGCATCCTGCGCGCGCTTGAAGATGGCATCAACCGCATGGCGGTCGCGCTGGACAGCGCCCGCGCCGGTCTGGAGCAGCGGGTGCAGGACGCGACGGCGCAGTTGCAGCAGCAGAAGGAAGTGGCCGAACAGGCCAGTCGCGCCAAGACCCAGTTCGTCGATGCGCTGCTGCACGATCTGAGCCAGCCGCTGATGGCCATGGGGCTGGACATCCGTACGCTCAAGCTGCGTCTGCGCGACGAGGAGAGCCTGGGTTTGCTGTCACGGCTCGAACGTTCGTCGCTGAAGCTGGAAAACATGCGCGATGTGCTGCTCGACGTGGCACGGCTCGAATCGGGTGCCACGCAGCCGCGCATCACGGATTTTCCGCTTGAGCGCGTGTTCGAGAGCCTGCGTGTCACCTTCGACGCCCAGGCTGCGGACAAGGGGCTGCGCTTCAGGCTGCACCCGACGACCGTGTGGTGCCGCTCCGACCCGCTGCTGCTGGAACGGGTTCTGGCCAATCTGCTGTCCAACGCATTGCGCTACACCGCGCGCGGGACGGTGCTGGCGGGCGTGCGCATTCTGGACGCCGGACGCCTGCGCATCGAGGTGCGGGACAGCGGTCAGGGCATACCGGCAGAACGTCTGGATGACGTGTTCGACGAATTCGTGCGCCTGCCCGGCACCGAACCTGGCACGAGCGGCCGCGGCATGGGGCTCGGGCTGGCCATCGTCAGGCGCCTGTGCGCGCTGCTCGGCCACGCTCTCAATGTGCGCTCCGGACCCGGCCGCGGTTCGACCTTCAGCCTGACGCTGCCACGCGTGCGCGCGCTGGTACCCGTGCCGGTGGAGGTGCGGATGCACGGGCTGGAGCGTCTGTCAGGCTGCCGTGTGGCACTGATCGACGACGACCTGGCGGTACTGCAGTCGCTGCAGTCGCTGCTGCATTCGGTCGGCATCGACGTGGTTGCCGGCACTTCGCCCGACTTCGTACTGCGGCAGTTGCGTCAGGCCGGCGCACCGGCCTTCATCATCTGCGACTACCAGCTCGGCGAAGGCGTCGATGGTCTCGGCACGGTGCTGTCGTTGCGGCGCGAACTGGGCGAACGGATACCGGCGCTGGTGATGACCGGTCTGGCGGCCACGCGCGAACTGGAGATCGAACTGGAACGGCACGGTATTCCGCTGGTTGCGAAGCCGGTGCGCCCGGTCGTGCTCGATGCGGTGATCGGCGGAGTGCTCGATGCCGTCGACGACCCAGGTTGAACGCTACTGTTTGGGCGTGCGTCTGGGCAGGCGGATGCCCATTTCGGACAGCGCGAACAGCGCCTGCGTGCGGTTCTTGACGCCGAGCAGGCGCAGGATGGTCGAAATGTGCGTCTTGGCGGTACCGTCGGAGATGCCCAGTTCGCGGCAGATCAGCTTGTTCGGCATGCCTTCTATCATCAGCGCCAGAACCTGGATCTGGCGCGGTGTCAGGCCGATGTCGGCGACATCCTGGATGCTTGGCCGCGGCGGCCGGGCATCGCTCGCCTCGTTCAGTACCTGCTGCGGCACGTAGATGCCGCCCTTCATCACCAGCTGCAGCGCGCTGACCAGGATGGAGGTGGTCGAACTTTTCGAGATGAAGCCCATCGCACCCTGGTCGATGGCGCGGGTGATGGTGTCGCGGTCGTCCTGTGCCGAGATCACGACCACCGGCACATCGGGAAATTCGCTGCGCAGCTGGGTCAGCAGAGACGTGCCTTCGGCGTCCGGTAGATTCAGGTCAAGCATCACCAGATCCGGACGCAGACCGCCGCGCAACATGGACAATGCGCGCGAGGCGAGCAGCGCGCAGCGGACGTCCGGCTCGCTGTCGATGCCAGCCAGCACGCTGCGCAGGCCTTCGACGACAAGTGGCTGGTCTTCGACGATCATTACCTGCATGGGGCATACCCGTAATAGCAGAGAAGTCCGGATTTTATAGGCTGCCCGGCCATGCCGGTCGGCGGCAGCGCATGACGATGAAGGGAGAACATGAGTTGAGTCACGGCCTGATACTGTTTGGGCATGGGTCGCGGGATCCGGAATGGGCGCGGCCGCTGCGTGAAGTGGCCGCGCTGATCGCGAACGCCCCCGGGGCGCCGCAGGTCGAGCTGGCTTTCCTGGAGTTCCTGGAGCCCTCGCTCGACCAGGCCTGCGAGCGTCTGGCCGCATCGGGCGTGACCCGGATCGCGGTGGTGCCGATGTTCATCGCGCAGAGTGGCCACGTCCGCCGCGACCTGCCGGAGCGCATCGAGGCGGCGCGGGGGCGCTATCCCGCGCTGCGTATCGATCTGGCGGTGGCGGTCGGCGAGGATGCTCGCGTACAGGCGGTGATGGCCGAAGTCGCGCGTGCGGCGCTGGCGGGCCAGGCGTGATGCTTCGATAGCTTGTTGCGGAGGTTCGTCCGGAGGCGTCCCGCGATGGCCGTGCGGTCGGGCAAATCCGTGCATGCCGCAGCGCGCCACGTTGGTGGGGGCGTACGCTGCCGGCGCGGATCACGATCGAATGCCGGCACAACCCGGGGGGCTCAAGACTGCATGGCAATTGCCGTTACTCCTCGGACAGACCGGGGTGCCTTCAGGTTTTGCGGGGCGGGTCATTACTTTCTGGAGTGCTGCATGCTGAGTTATTCAGGCCCGGTCAGAGTGCTGGTTGTCGACGACGAGCCCTTCAACCTCGAAATCATTCACGAGTATCTCGACGGACAGGGCTTTGATCTCACCATGGCGAACGATGGTGCCGAGGCCTGGGCGCTGCTCGAGGACGTCGAAAGCCGGTTCGACCTGCTGGTGCTGGACAGGATGATGCCGCGTCTCGACGGCATGGAGGTGCTGCGACGCGTGCGTCGGACGCCGAGGTTGAGCGGGCTGCCGGTCATCATGCAGACGGCTGCCGCAACACCTGACCAGGTGCGCGAGGGGCTGGAAGCCGGTGCGCGTTATTACCTCACCAAGCCATACGAACCGGACGCCCTGCTGGCCATCGTCAAGAGCGCGCTCGACGAGGCTCGCCGCAACAACGAAGTTCAGGTGCAGGTCGAGGGCATGCGCCGCGCCATGTGTGCACTGACCCACGGCGAATTCGAATTCACCACGCTGGAACAGGCGACGCAGCTGTCGACGCTGGCGTCACTGGCTTCGCCGCAGCCCGAAAACATCGTGATGGGTCTGAGCGAACTGCTGATCAACGCGATCGAACACGGCAATCTGGGCATCACCTACGCCGAGAAGTCACAACTGCGGATCGAAGATCGGTGGCAGCAGGAGGTCGAGCGGCGACTGACGCTGCCCGAGAATGCCGGCAAGCGCGCGCGTCTTTCCATCGTCCGTTCTGCGCACGAAGTGATGTACACCGTGAGCGACCAGGGCATGGGTTTCGACTTCAAGCGCTATCTGGATTTCGATCCGGAGCGTGCCTTTGATCCGAACGGACGTGGCATCGCGATGGCGCGACAGCTGTGCTTCCAGCGGCTCGAGTACGCCGGTTGCGGCAATATGGTCATGGCCACGGTAGCGCTGTCATGAGATTGCCAGCCGTTCTCGGGGAGGGCGGCGCAGCGGGCGACGCTGCGCCTCGTGCAAGGCCGCTGACTGTGCTGGTGGTAGACGACACCCTGATCGGGCGGGCGACGGTCAGTGCGCTGGTGCGTCGACTCGGGCACCGAAGCATCGAGGCGATGGACGGTGCCGGTGCGATACAGGCTTTCCGGACCTGTCGTCCCGACGTCGTACTGATGGACGTGGTGATGCCGGGCATGGACGGGTTGGCCGCCACGCGCGAACTGCGACGGCTGTGCGCCGACACATGGATGCCCATCCTGCTGCTGTCTGCGCGGGCCGACGATGCCGACATGATTGCCGGTCTGGAAGCCGGCGCCGACGATTACCTGACCAAACCGATCAATTTCTCCATCCTGACTGCCAAGCTGGCCACCTGCGCGAGGCAGATCGCGATGCAGGCCAGCATGGCCAACTACCGCGCCGAGCAGGAAGAGGAAATCGAATTCGCCCGCCACGTGATCGAACGCCAGATCCTGGGACAGACCGTCGATGATCCGCGCGTCCGGTACTCGGTAACGGCCACTGCCCAGTTTTCCGGTGACATCGTCGCCGTGTCGCGGTCGCCGTCCGGTGCGCTTTACGCGCTGCTGGCCGATGCCACCGGTCATGGGCTTGCCGCGGCAATCAGCGTGCTGCCGGTCTTGCAGGTCTTTTTCGGCATGAGCAGGAAGAACCTTTCGCTCGGCCTGATGGCCGGCGAAATAAACCGCCACCTGATGGCCACGATTCCGGTCGGGCGCTTCGTCGCTGCCGCGATGGTCCGGCTTGACGCCGGCGAGGCAGAACTGTGGGTCGGTGGCACGCCGGACGTGCTGTGGCTGGACCGCAGCGGTCTGGTCAATGATCGTTTTCCGTCGATCAATCTGCCGCTGGGTATCGATGCCGACGATGCGACCAATGTTCCGCCGCGGCGTTTCCGCTGGACACCCGGCGATCAGCTTGTGCTGTGTTCCGACGGACTCGCCGAAGCGCGCAATCTGCGCGGCGAGCCCTTCGGTGCGGCGCGTCTGGAGAAGGTGCTGCACGACAACGCGCCGGCGCGACGCCACGATGCGGTGCGTGAAGCGCTGGGCGTGCATCTGGACGGGGCACTGGCGCATGACGATGTGTCGCTGATGGTTGTCGACCTGGACTGATCCGCCGCCGCCGCGGCGCGTGCAGCCGGCATCCGGTGCCGGCGACATATAGTCTGGCACGGCGATTGCATCGGTCTGCCGGAAATGACTACTTCCCGCAGACCGATGGCTGTCCTCAACGTGCTCGTAGTGGATGAATCGCGCAAGCGCGCCGCCGAAATCTGCGCCGGCCTCGCCTGCGCCGGCTATCAGGTTGCGGCCGTGCTGTCGAGCGCCTATGACCTGCATCTGCGGGTCGAGGAACTGAAGCCTGACGTCATCCTGATACAGACCGACTCGCCGTCGCGCGACACGCTGGAGAACATGGCCGCGATGGACCGTGAAATGCCACGGCCGGTCGTCGTGTTCGCCAACGACTCCGACAGCAAGACGATACGGCGCGCGATGAAGGCCGGCGTGTCAGCCTATGTGGTCGATGGCCTCGAACCCAAGCGCATCAAGCCGGTGATCGATGTGGCGCTGGCGCGCTTCGAGGAGCACCAGGAACTGCGCCGCTCGCGCGACGAGGCGCGGCAGAAGCTGTCGGACCGCATTTCCATCGATCGAGCCAAGGGCGTGCTGATGAAGCTGCGCGGCATCGACGAGGACGCTGCGTACCACACCTTGCGCAAGCTGGCGATGGAGCGCGGCAAGACCATCGCTGCGGTGTCCGAAGACCTGCTCGCCACGGCACGCCTGCTCGGCTGACGCGCCTGCGCTGCCGGCCGCACCGGCCGGGACCGGGTTGCATGCTCCTGTCATCGTGCGTCCCCGCCGGACCGGTCCGGTGTCCATCCCGTCTGTCTGCATCTCCGGATATTTTCCTCATGATGGCTTGACCGGATGGCGGAGAGGGTCGAAAGGCCATCAGACGACGGCGTGCCGCAGGCATCGATGCAGTGGCTGCTGCGCGCCGGGCATGGAATCAAATGCAGACGGGCACCGGGTTCGTGATGGTGCGTGCATGCGGGATTGCCGCACCGCACAAGTGCAGCATCCTGCCGATGGTCTGCCTGTTTGATCCTGATCGGGTTGTATATTCTTTTAAAATCAGTGCATTGACGCGGCTTCGATGCTGCTGGCACAGCGCGTGCTATCAGGTAGATCAAGGCGCGACAACGAGGTTGCGGCCAGCGAGGCGGGTAAGCCTCCGTTAGGGACAGGGGTGTCCATCCGGTCGGCTTCGTGCGCCACGGATGTACGCCCCTTTTTCATTCTGGAAATCGATCATGAACCAATGGAGAACACGATGGCTGAGCATCCCAGGCAGGCAGGCAGCGTTATCGAACCCGCAGTCGAGCGTCGCAGTTTCCTCAGGCAGGGCGTCGCACTCGGTGCTGGAGCAGCGCTCATGAGCATGGTGCCTCCGGGCGTACGGTCGGGAGCCTGGGCTGCCGGCTCCGACGCGCCAGAGAAGAAGGAAGTGCGGATCGGTTTCATTCCCCTGACCGACTGTTCCAGCGTGGTGATGGCCGCGGTCGAGAAATTCGACGAGAAGTACGGCATCAAGATCATCCCGTCCAAGGAAGCGTCCTGGGCGGCGGTGCGCGACAAGCTGGTCAATGGCGAACTGGACGCTGCCCACGTGCTGTACGGGCTGGTCTATGGCGTGCACATGGGCATCGGCGGGCCGAAGAAGGACATGTCGGTGCTGATGAACCTGAACAACAACGGCCAGGCCATCACGCTTGCCTCAAAGCTCAACGAACAGGGGGTCACCGACGGTGCCAGCCTGAAGAAGCTGATCACCGCCAAGCCCGGCGAATACACCTTCGCGCAGACCTTCCCGACCGGTACGCACGCGATGTGGCTGTATTACTGGCTGGCGGCGAACGACATCAACCCGATGAAGGACGTCAAGGTGATCACCGTGCCGCCGCCGCAGATGGTCGCCAACATGCGCGTCGGCAACATGGACGGCTTCTGCGTCGGAGAACCGTGGAACAACCGCGCCATCATCGACAAGGTGGGCTTCACCGCCGTCACCACGCAGGATATCTGGACCGACCACCCGGAAAAGGTGCTGGGCACCACGGCCGAGTGGGTCGCCAGGAACCCGAATACCGCGCGTGCGATGACGGCGGCGATTCTCGAAGCCGGCAAGTGGATCGACGCTTCGCTCGCCAACCGCCGCAAGACGGCTGAAACGGTTGCCACCAAGTCCTATGTCAATACCGACATGGACGTCATCCTGGAACGTATGCTGGGCCGCTATCAGAACGGTCTGGGCAAGAGCTGGGACGACAAGAACGCGATGAAATTCTTCAATGATGGCGCGGTGAATTTCCCCTACCTGTCGGATGGCATGTGGTTCCTGACCCAGCACCGTCGCTGGGGGCTGCTGAAGAGCGACCCGGATTACCTGGCCGTCGCCAAGGCAATCAACCGCATCGACATCTACAAGCAGGCCGCCACCGCCGCCGGCATCGCCGTGCCGAAGAGCGACATGCGCACGCACAAGCTGATCGACGGCGTCGTGTGGGATGGCAAGGATCCGAAGAAGTACGCCGGCAGCTTCAAGATCAACGCCGCGTGATGATTCCGGCGCGGGGCGTGCTCCGCGCCGACCGGTACTGAAAGGAATTCCCATGAATGCAGCAACGATAGCTCCGGACAAGGTCGTGCCCATGCATGCCGCCGCGCCGGCTCCGTCCCGCAAGGCCAGCGAAACCGTGGCACCGGCCGCACTGGCTGCACCGGCCGAACCGCGCGCCCCGCGCACACCGCCACGCGAAGTGCTGCTGGCGATATTCAAGGCGGTGTTCCCGCCGATCGCCGGCATGGCACTGCTGATCGGCATCTGGGCGCTGCTCTCCGCGAAGGGCGGCAGCATTCCAGGTCCGGTCGCGGTCTGGGATGCCGCGAAAGTGCTGTTTGCCGACCCGTTCTACAACAACGGTCCGAACGACATGGGCATAGGCTGGAACATCCTGTCCTCGCTCAAGCGCGTCGGCATCGGTTTCGGCTTTGCCGCCGTGGTGGGCATACCGCTGGGCTTCATCATCGGCCGCTTCGCCTTCATGAACGCCATGCTCGAACCGATCATCTCGCTGCTGCGCCCGGTCAGTCCGCTGGCCTGGTTGCCGATCGGCCTGCTGGTGTTCAAGCAGGCCGATCCGGCGGCGACCTGGACGATCTTCATCTGCTCGATCTGGCCGATGATCATCAACACCGCGGTCGGCGTGCAGCGCGTGCCGCAGGACTACATGAACGTGGCGCGCGTGCTCGACCTCGACGAGTGGAAGATCGTCACCCGGATACTGTTCCCGTCGGTGCTGCCCTACATGCTGACCGGCATCCGCCTGTCCATCGGCACCGCCTGGCTGGTCATCGTCGCGGCCGAAATGCTGACCGGCGGCGTGGGTATCGGATTCTGGGTGTGGGACGAGTGGAACAACCTGAAGGTCGAGCACATCATCATCGCCATCTTCGTCATCGGCATCGTCGGCCTGCTGCTGGAACAGGCGCTGCTGCTGATCGCGCGCCGCTTCTCATACGGCAACAGCTGATCCACAACATGTACGTGGCCGGCTGCCTGCACAGCCGGCCCGCAAGGAGAACACCATGAGCAGGACGCTACTGAAGGTGGAAGGTGCCGGCATGTCCTTCGACACGAAGAAGGGCAAGTTCATCGCGCTGCGCGACATCGATCTGACCATCGCCGAGGGCGAATTCGTGACGCTGATCGGCCACTCCGGCTGCGGCAAGTCGACGCTGCTCAATCTGATCGCCGGGCTCACATTGCCGACGGCCGGCGCGCTGATCTGCGACGGCCGCGAAATCGCCGGTCCGGGACCGGAGCGCGCGGTCGTGTTCCAGAACCACTCGCTGCTGCCTTGGCTCACCTGTCTCGAGAACGTGCTGCTGGCCGTCGAGCGCGTGTTCGGCCGCAAGGAGGGCAAGGCCAAGCTGAAGGCGCGCAGCGAGGCGGCGCTCGAAATGGTGCATATGGACCATGCCATGCACAAGTATCCGCACGAGATTTCCGGTGGCATGAAGCAGCGCGTCGGCATCGCCCGCGCGTTCGCGATGGAACCGAAAATCCTGCTGATGGACGAGCCCTTCGGCGCGCTTGACGCACTGACCCGCGCCAGCCTGCAGGACGAACTCAATGGCGTGATGGAAAAGACCGGCGCCACCGTGGTGATGGTGACGCACGATGTCGACGAAGCCGTGCTGCTGTCCGACCGCATCGTGATGATGACCAACGGCCCGGCCGCCACGATAGGCGAAATCCTCGAAGTGAAGCTGGCGCGCCCGCGCGACCGGCTGCAGCTCGCGCACGACAAGGATTTCGTCGACTGCCGCGCCGCGCTGCTGGAATTCCTGTACCAGAAGCAGGTGCGCAAGGCAGCCTGAACAGGACCAGGC
>DATCUL010000494.1:0-4476 GCA_036567405.1 Methyloversatilis sp.
CACGCCGACCCAGATCAACGCGCACGGTTTCCTGACGGTCAATGGCGAGAAGATGAGCAAGAGCCGCGGCACCTTCATCACCGCGCAGAGCTATCTCGACCTCGGCCTGAATCCGGAATGGCTGCGCTACTACTACGCTGCCAAGCTGAATGGCTCGATGGAAGACATCGACCTGAACCTCGACGACTTCGTCGCGCGCGTCAATTCCGACCTGGTCGGCAAGTACATCAACATCGCCAGCCGCTGCGCCGGCTTCATCAGCAAGCGCTTCGGCGGCAGGCTGTCGGCACCCACTGTGCCTTTCCACTGGCACGAGGTATCGATCCGCGACGCCTACGAGTCGCGCGACTATGCGCGCGCGCTGCGCGAGGTGATGGCTTTTGCGGATCAGGCCAACGTGTTCGTCAACGACCACGCGCCTTGGGTGCTGGCCAAACAGGAAGGCCAGGACGAGAAGCTGCAGTCGGTGTGCAGCACCGCGATCGAACTGTTCCGCCAGCTCACCGTGCTGCTCAAGCCGGTGCTGCCGCACCTCGCGGCCGAGGTCGAACGCTTCCTCGGCATCGCGCCGATGAGCTGGGACGACTTCAGCAACACGCTGACCGCCGGCCACGCGATCAATGACTACAAGCACCTGATGACCCGCATCGACCCGAAACAGGTCGTCGCGCTGGTCGACGCCAACAAGGAATCGCTCGTGAGCACGCAAACCCCGGCCGCCGAACCCGCCAAGAACGAAGCGGCGAAAAACGAAACCGTGAAGAAGGTCGAAGCCGCAGCGCCGGCGGCCGGCGGCGAGCACATCTCGATCGACGATTTCTCGAAGGTCGAACTGCGCATCGCCCGGATCGTCGCCGCCGACCATGTCGAGGGCGCGGACAAGCTGCTGCGCCTGCAGCTGGACATCGGCGAGGAGAAGCCGCGCCAGGTGTTCGCCGGCATCAAGTCGGCCTACGACCCGGCACTGCTGGTCGGCCGGCTGACCGTGATGGTGGCCAATCTGGCGCCGCGCAAGATGAAGTTCGGCATGTCCGAGGGCATGGTGCTGGCAGCCTCCGACGACACGGGCGAAGTGCCGGGCCTGTTCATCCTGTCGCCGGACAGCGGCGCCGCCCCGGGCATGCGGGTCAAGTAGGCATGGAATCCGAACTCGAGGCACTGCATTTCGCCATCCGCGGACGCGTGCAGGGGGTCGGTTTCCGTTATGCCATGCTCACCGAAGCAAGCCGCCTCGGTCTGACCGGCTGGGTACGCAACCGGCGTGACGGTTCGGTCGAAGCCTACGCCTGCGGCGTGCCGCCGGCGCTGGACGCGCTGGTGCAGTGGGCCGAGCGCGGTCCGGCCGGAGCCCGCATCGACGAATGTCTGATCGCCCCGGTGGCGGCCGACGCCGCACTGCACGACTTCTCGCAACGGCCGACCGTCGGCGATCCGGCCTGAAAAGCCGGCCTGAAACCCGCACCGGATGGTGCACTGCCGCCATCGCAGTGCGGCAAGACTTCCATTTCCGACAGGTCTAGTCTCCCCCCAGGCGCGCGCACTGACGCGACCCACACTGTGGAGGAGACAACCATGCTGCCAATGGAGGAAGCGTGTTTCCGCGCGGTGTTGCGCGCCTGCCAGGATCATGCCGACGCCCTGCTGGCGCGCGGCGCCGCCCCCCGACCGACCGCACTGGTGGCCCATGTGGAACGCGGTCGCATCCGGGATGCCGCGCTGGCGCGCATGGACACGCTCGACGAATCCGCAGTCACCCGCTTCGTGCAGGAAACCGTCGCGCAACCGGAGGTCGATGTGGTCGGCCTGAGCTGCGTGCTGCGTCTGGCCGAATTCGACGAAAGCACGCCGGACCGCCAGCCGGTCACGCGCGACGTGGTGCTGATCTATCTGGTGTCGAAGGAACGCGAAACCTGGGTCGCCAACGACATCGACGAATCGGGTCGCTGCCTGACACGCGGCGCGCTCGACCTGACGCGCGGCAGCAACACCTTCATTGCGGCACCGGCGCGGATGCACTGATCAGCCTCACCGCGCAGACGGAGCGCCACCGCGCCGGGGGCACACCTGCCACGCGCCCTCTCTGACCCTGTGGAAGCCGGGCGTCAGGACCGTAAATCTTTCCAGGTCAGACACCCGGAGAGAACCTTGAAGGTCACCGCCAGCAACATCCAGCTCGACGCCTCGCACACCGAATCCCGACGGCTCGACGTCACGGAACGTCTCGACATGTGGATAGGCGACCGCCGCGCGCCGGGCGGCTCGCCGCAGAGCGACGCGGTCACCCTGTCAGACGAGGCGCGGGCCGCGCAGCAGGCCGACCCGATCGCCGGCACCGACGACGGCGTGCGCAACGATCCGCGGCTGTCGCTGCTGATCATGCTGATAGAAAAGATCACCGGCCGGCCTGTGCGCTGGCTGCAGGCGTCGGATCTGCAGGCGCCGCCTGCGGCAATGCCTGTCGCAACCGATGCGCCGCAGCGGGCCGGCTACGGCATGGAATACGACTATCGCGCCGAATACAGCGAGTCGGAAAGCACGACATTCACCGCCGAGGGCACAGTGCGCACCGCCGACGGCCGGGACATCCGCTTCACGCTTGAAACCTCGCTGTCACGCAGCTTCAGCACCCGCGAAAGCGCCTCCTTCCGTGCCGGCGACGCCGTGCTGAAGGACCCGCTGATGCTGGACTTCGCCGGTCCCACGGCACACCTGTCGGATCTGCGCTTCGCCTTCGATCTCGACGCCGATGGCACGAAAGAACAGGTGCCGCTGCCTGGCGGCCGCGGCATGCTTGCCTTCGACCGCAACGACAACGGGCGCATCGACGACGGCCGCGAGCTGTTCGGCCCGACCACCGGCCGGGGCTTCGACGAACTCGCCGCACTTGATGCCGACGGCAACGGCTGGCTGGACGAAGCCGATCCCGCCTTCGCTCACCTGCGGTTGTGGCGTCCGGACGCCAGCGGCGTCGGCACGCTGCAGACCATGAAGGATGCCAGTGCCGGCGCCTTCTGGCTGGGCCGCGTGGATACGCCGTTCAGCCTGCGCGGCGCCGACAACGAGGTACTCGGCCAGATGCGCGCCAGCAGCGTGTATGTGCGCGAGGACGGCTCGGCCGGCACGCTGAGCCAGGTCGATCTGAGCGTCTAGGACAAACGCGTCAGGCGCCTTCAGTGCGTTGCTGCCGGATCGAGCCTGACCTCGAATTCGACCGCCTGCACCCGCTGGCCGCGCGCATCGAGCAGTTCCAGGCGCTGCACGCCGGGGCGAGGACTCCACAGCGCCCGGCCTTCGACGGCCGGCAGCGTTTCACCGTTGATCGACCAGCTCAGACCCGGCAGCGCCGGCCGCGCCTCCAGCAGCAGCTGTTGCCGGCCGGCCGGCACGCTGGCGCTGACCAGCTTCACGCCGGAGGTCGGCAGCACGATGTGCGGCGCATCCTGATGGTTCGACGAGGCATCGACGAAGCCCTGCTGCGTGCCCGGGAGGAAGTACTCTTCGCGCGCCGCCTCGATTTCCGGCTCGAAATGCACCCAGGCCGACTCCAGTCCGGCCGGCAGCGCCGGAGCGTCCATCGGTGAGGTGTCGAGCGCCGCGACGACCGCCTGCCAGACGGGAGCGGCCGGACGCGACGAGCGCAACGCAACGGTGTAGCGACGGGTGAAGCCGACCGCCCACCACGTCGAGCGATCGGGCGCACGCGCGCTCATCAGTGCCGACCACGGCCGCGGCTCGCCGCCCGCAGTCCGGAAGGACAGCAGGTCGCCGATCATCCATGCCACGGCGGACGGCCACAGCCTGCGACCGGAGCGTTCCTGATCTGCGCCGCGCGGTGCCGAAGGTTCGAGCGTCCAGGCACTCCACACGCCGTCGTTGGCGAAGGTGCGATAGGCATTGGCCAGTTCGGCCAGACCGACACGGCCGCCCGCCGCCGACACCGCATCGAGCCCATGCGCGTGCAGCACGCTGCCCAGCACGTCGTCGCCCACCATCGCCCGCACGCGCAGCGCCGGAATGTCGGCCGCCAGCGCCAGTGCGCTGCGCACGCTCAGCATGCCGCGCAATTCACCCTCCGCCTGGCCGGGCGACAGCGGCAGCGCGAGCAATGCCGGACTGTCGTCCAGCACCGAGGCCGCCGTGAGCCAGCGCTGCTCCAGCGCCGTGCCGTACAGGAAGGGCTGCAGCACGCCACCGGCAGGCAGGCGCCGCACCACTGCATCGGCATCGTCCGGACCGCCACCCCACACCAGCACTTCGCCGCTGGCATTGTCGAGCACGACCACCGCGCTGTCCGCGCGCTCGCGTCCGAGCGCCTGCAGCGCGCGATGCTGCAGGCGGGCATCCAGCGTGGTCATGCGCTGTTCGCCCGGCTCCTTCAGCAGACGACGCGCCAGCGCCGGTGCGTCCTGCCAGCGCGGCTCCAGCCGGTAGCGGCGCGCGAGCACACGGTCGGCCAGCGCACGGATGTCGTCGCAG
>DATCUL010000495.1:0-6260 GCA_036567405.1 Methyloversatilis sp.
TGTACCGCGAGAATGGGGTTGTCGTCCTGCATCTGCCAGCAGCGGTCGATCACTTCCTGCGCGCGGCGCTCGATTTCCGGGTTGCCGCGCTGTACCGACGCGAAGTCGAGGTCGGCGGTGTTGGTGCCGGTGGTCATGCTCGACGCCGCGCCGCCGCCGAGGCCGATCAGCATGGCCGGACCGCCGAGCACGATCAGCTTGGTGCCGACCGGGAATTCGATCTTCAGCGCGTCGCGCGCGCTGATGTTGCCGATGCCGCCGGCGATCATGATGGGCTTGTGGTAGCCGCGCATCTCGCCCATGAAGGGCAGTTCGAAGGTGCGGAAGTAGCCGGCCAGATTCGGGCGGCCGAATTCGTTGTTGAACGCGGCCGCACCCAGCGGGCCGTCGATCATGATCTGCAGCGCCGAGGCGATGCGTTCCGGCTTGCCGTACAGTTCGCCGTCGACGCGCTCCCACGGCTGTTCGAAGCCCGGGATGTTCAGATTGGACACCGAGAAGCCGGCCAGACCGGCCTTGGGCTTGGCACCACGCCCGGTCGCACCTTCGTCGCGGATTTCGCCGCCGGCACCGGTGGCCGCACCCGGGAAGGGCGAAATCGCGGTCGGGTGGTTGTGCGTCTCGACCTTGGCAAGGAAATGCATCGGTTCGCTGTGCCAGCCCCAGTGGCCATTCCGGTCCGGGTAGAAGCGGTCGACCGGCGCCGTCGTGGCGCCCTCGATCACCGCAGCGTTGTCCGAATAGGCGACCACGGTGTGCTGCGGCGTTCCCCGGTGCGTCTCGCGGATCATGCCGAACAGGCTCATGTCCTGCGTCGCGTAATCGATGGTCCAGCTGGCGTTGAAAATCTTGTGCCGGCAGTGCTCGGAATTGGCCTGCGCGAACATCATCAGTTCGACATCGGTCGGCGCCCGGTCGAGCCGGGTGTAGGCGTCGAGCAGATAGTCGATCTCGTCGTCGGACAGCGCCAGACCCAGCTCGCCATTGGCGCGCACCAGCGACTGACGGCCGTCGGCCAGCGACACGCTGACCAGAGGGCGCGGCGGCACATGGCTGAACAGCGCGTCGGCGTCGTGCAGCGCGCCCAGCACCGATTCGGTCATGCGGTCGTGCAGCTTCGCGGCCAGCGCTTCGCGCTCGGCGGCATCCAGCGAGCCGCTGCCCAGCAGGCCGCGCGACAGTTCGATTTCGTACAGCACGCCGCGCTCGATGCGCACGACGCTGGACAGTCCGCAGTTGTGTGCGATGTCGGTCGCCTTCGACGACCAGGGCGAAATCGTGCCCAGCCGCGGCGTCACCAGCAGGACCGTACCTTCGATGGCGCCGGCGGGCTGGGCATTGAGCAGCGCGCACAGGCGGTCCTGCTCGACGGCATCCGGCTCGGTGGCGCACTCGACGAAGAAGTATTGCGTGGCACGCAGATCACGCAGTTTGGCGACCGGCCGGCGGCAATCATCGAGCAGACGGGCCAGACGCGCGTCGGACAGTGCGGCGGTGCCGCGGAGCTTCAGGATATGGGCCATGGAGGGAACGGAAGGGATGGACGGCAGGCGCCGGGCGACACGGCGAAAAGCGTAATTATATATAGGGGCGGCAGTTGTTCCCCGCGATTGTGCCGATTCCGATCACGCCGGATGCACACCTGCCGTCTGCCGGCTTGAACCTTGTATGCTGCACCGCATATAAGCGAATGCCGTCGCCGACAGCCGTCCGCTGCCGGCAGCAACCGCCTGACAAGGAGTGCCCATGCCCGCCGAAGACCCCGCCCCGGCCGGAGCCGACATCATCGATGTCACTCTGACCAATTTCCAGCGCGACGTGATCGACGCATCGCAACGCACGCCGGTACTGGTCGACTTCTGGGCGCCGTGGTGCCAGCCCTGCCATGCGCTGGCACCGCTGCTCGAATCGCTGGTCGCCGAATACGCCGGGCGCGTGCGTCTGGCGCGCATCAATGCCGACGACAATCCGGAACTGTCGCGCCGCTTCCAGGTGCGCGGCATTCCGAACGTGAAGGCCTTCGTCGGTGGCGTCGTGGTCAATGAATTCGCCGGCGTGCTGCCGGAACGCGAACTGCGCGCCTTCATGGACGCGCTGCTGCCGTCGCCGGCCGAGCCGGTCTACGCGCAGGCGCAGGCCGCGATGGCGCGTGGCGCAGCCGGAGAGGCGCTGGCACTGAACGCAGAGGCGCTGGAGATCGATCCGGCATTCGAGCCGGCGGCACTCGGCCGGATCGAGGCGCTGATCGCGCTGGCCCGGCTGGACGACGCGCAGTCCGCGCTCGACGCCCTGCCCTATGAGCAGCAGGACCGGGCGCGCATCGGCACGCTGTATGCGCGCATCGCGGTCGCGCGCCGCCAGCCCGGAGATGCCGCGACCGACTACGCGGCCCGCATCGCGCTCAATCCGGGCGACCTCGCCGCGCGGCTCGCCTGGTCGGCCGCGCTCGCCGCGGAAGAGGACTGGTCGGGGGCGATGAAGCAGGCGCTGGAAGTCGTGCGCCGCGACCGCAGCTTCGGCGACGACGCCGGCCGACGTGCCATGATCGATCTGTTCGCACTGCTGGGCAGCGAGCATCCGACCGTGCGCCATTACCGGCACGAACTGGCGGCAGTCCTGAACCGTTGAGCCGCACCGGCGCACGCATCCACTGCTTCCTGCCGGTAGCCGATCCGGCGACCGCGCGCATCCTGGTGCTCGGTTCGATGCCGGGCGTGGCCTCGCTCGCGGCCGGCCAGTACTACGCGCATCCGCGCAATCAGTTCTGGCACATCATGGGCGCGCTGTTCGGCGCGCACCCCGCCCTGCCGTATGAAGATCGGTTGGCCGTGCTCAGACAGGCCGGCATCGCGCTGTGGGACGTGCTCGCGAGCTGCGAGCGGCGGGGCAGCCTCGATGCCGCGATAGACACACGTACGGCCCAGGCCAACGACTTCGCGGCCTTCCTCGACGCCCATCCACTGATCACGCGTGTGTGCTTCAACGGCGCACTGGCCGAAACCCGCTTCCAGCGCGATGTCATGCCGCATGTCCGCGCGCTGCACATGACGCGACTGCCATCCACCAGCCCGGCACACGCCGGCATGTCCGCCGCCGACAAACTGGCGGCATGGCAACTGGCCCTGCGGGCGGACGGCGCGACGGGCGGATCGATGGCCGCGCACGCAGTGCATGCACGCCATCGGCATTTGTAACAGGCGGATATACGTTCTTACACTGCGGCTGACATCCTTCGGCGAAACCCCGCGTTATTCGGCACAAGGCGCTGCGCTGTGCAGAGGCCTGAAACGCAAACCCAACAACTGCTGAAGGAAAAGAAAATGATCAAGACCGTCATCGCTCTCGCTGTCGCCGCTGGTTTCGCCACTGCTTCGTTCGCCCAGGGCACCACCGCCGCGACGCCCGCCACCCCGGCGACGCCGGCTGCCAAGGTGACCGCACCGGCCACCGCGACGCCGGAGAAGAAGGTCGAAGCACCGCAGGCCGCCGAGGCGGTCAAGGCTGGCGAATCCGCCAAGGCCACCACGCCGGCCGCCGGCGAACACAAGGCCGCCCAGGGCGAAAAGCATCACCCGGCAAAGCATCATCCGAAGCACGGCACCGAGCCGGCCAAGGCTGACGACAAGGCCGGCACCAAGTCCTGATCGCATCCGGTCCGCCCGAAAGCCCCCGGCCCACGTCCGGGGGCTTTTTCTTTCCGCATGCAGGCAAGCCGACGCGCCTGCGCGCGACGCAGGTCTGCCGGACACCCGGTGGCAAAGGGATGCAAAACGGACAGACATAAAAAAACCCGCGATGCGCGGGTTTTTTTATGTCTCGAACACGGCAGATACGACCTCTGCGTTCAATTCGCACAAGCCGGCGCCGGAAACGAAAAAGGGAAGCCGGAGCTTCCCTTTTTCTTGATGCTGGAGCGGGAAACGAGGCTCGAACTCGCGACCTCAACCTTGGCAAGGTTGCGCTCTACCAACTGAGCTATTCCCGCAAGACAGGTACCCGAAGGCACACTGACTGATGTACTGGAGGCGAGGGTCGGAATCGAACCGGCGTCCACGGCTTTGCAGGCCGCTGCATGACCACTCTGCCACCTCGCCGGTGGTGCAACCGATGCAGCCGGTTGCTTAAGTAAAAAGGGGAAGCGGAGCTTCCCCTTTCTGAATCTTGGAGCGGGAAACGAGGCTCGAACTCGCGACCTCAACCTTGGCAAGGTTGCGCTCTACCAACTGAGCTATTCCCGCAAGACAGGCGCGCATTATAGGGCCGGGAGAAAACCTGTCAATACTCGGCCGCAAGATTTTTGCGCCCTGTTCAGACCTGCTTGCGCTCGCGCAGTTCGGGCCATGCCCGACGCATGTAATACACCATCGACCAGATGGTCAGCACCGCCGCAATCCAGATCAGCCCGCGGCCGATGTTGTGGATGTCGAGTCCGGCAACCGGCTCGTTGTACAGCAGCATCGGAATGGCGGTCATCTGCGCGGTGGTCTTCACCTTGCCTATCATCGACACGGCCACGCTGCGCGAGGCGCCGACCTTGGCCATCCATTCGCGCAGTGCCGAGATGGTGATTTCGCGGCCGATGATGATGAAGGCGACCACCGTGCTGGTGCGGTCGAGCTCGACCAGCATGATCAGCGCCGCCGCCACCATCAGCTTGTCGGCGACCGGATCGAGGAAGGCGCCGAAGGCCGAGGTCTGGTTCAGCGAACGCGCCAGATAGCCGTCCAGCCAGTCGGTGACCGCCGCGACGACGAACACCACGGTCGCGGTCAGGTTCTTGTCGGCGATAGCCAGCGTGCTCTCGGGCAGGAAGAACACGCCGACGAACAGGGGAATGAGCAGGATGCGCGCCCAGGTGAGCGCTGTCGGCAAGGTGAACATGTCGGCTAGTTTAACTGCCGGTGTATCTGTTCGGCGAGCGTGCGGCTGATGCCTTCGACCCGGCACAGGTCCTCGACCGTGGCATTGCGCACACCCGACAGCCCGCCGAAGGCGGTGAGCAGGCGCTTGCGCCGCGTCGGGCCGATGCCCGGGATGTCCTCGAGCGTCGATGCCAGGCGCTTCTTGGCGCGCTTGGCGCGATGGCCGGCGATCGCGAAGCGGTGCGCCTCGTCGCGGATTTCGGCGATCAGGTGCAGCGCCGGATGATCCGGCCCGAGCGCCAGCCCTTCGGCCACGCCGGGGCGGATCAGTTCTTCCGCCCCCATCTTGCGCTCGACGCCCTTGGCCACGCCGACCAGCGGCAGGTCGAGCCCGAGTTCGGCCATCACCTCGACCGCGACACCGAGCTGGCCGCGGCCGCCGTCGATCAGCACCAGGTCCGGCCGCGCGCCCTCGCCGGTCGCCACCTTTTCGTAGCGGCGCGTCAGCACCTGACGCATCGCCGCGTAGTCGTCGCCCGGCGTGATGCCGTCGATGTTGTAGCGGCGGTATTCGCCGTTGCGCATGGCGCCATTGGCCCACACGACGCAGGACGCGACCGTGGCTTCGCCCATGGTGTGGCTGATGTCGAAGCATTCGATGCGCTCGGGCGCGACTTCGAGCGCCAGCGCCTCGACCAGCGCGCGCACCCGGTGGGTGGCGCGCGCACCGGCGTCGAGCTTCACGCGCAGCGCGATCTCGGCGTTCTTCAGCGCCATTTCGGTCCAAGCCCGTTCGCGCTCGTTGCGCGCCAGCGCCAGCGTGGCACCCGGCACCGGCTGTTCGAATTCGTCGTCCGGCAGCAGATTGACCACCACGCGCTTCGGCGCCGACTGGTTGGCGTAGTGCTGGACCACGAAGGCGAACAGCATGTCGGCCTCGCTGCCCTGCCCGGCCGACGGAAAATGCGCGTGATCGCCCAGGTGGCGACCGCCGCGCACCATCGCGTGATTGACGCAGGCCGCGCCGTCGCGCTCGATCGCGACCACGATGTCCAGATCCTCGTCGCGCGCGCTGTCGGCGTACTGCTTGTGGAGCACGCTGCTCAGGGCCCTGATCTGGTCGCGCACCTGCGCCGCCTTCTCGAAGGCCAGCGCCTCGGCCGCCGCATGCATCTGCGCCGACAGCCGGTCGATCACCTCGCTGTGCCGGCCGTTCAGGAACAGGCTGGCCATGCGCACGTATCCGCTTGAACCGATATTACTGGCGGCGTCGGTGTAGAAGCCAGCATAATACTGGTCCATTGTGAGTGCGATTTTGTAGCCAGCCCACGAAATCATCTCGGCGTACACGTCTGGATGCGCCTGTGCGCGGTCTACGTCGTCGATTGCTACGTTATA
>DATCUL010000496.1:0-7904 GCA_036567405.1 Methyloversatilis sp.
GCCCGGCCTGCCGGCCGATCTGGTCGAATCCCGGGTCAGCACGCCGATCGAGGCCGCGGTGTCGGGCACGCGCGGCATCAGGGAACTGCGCTCGCAGTCCATTCCCGGCCTTTCGGTCGTGCATGTCATCTTCGACGAGAAGTCGGACCTGTTCCGCAACCGGCAGCTGGTGGCCGAACGTCTGGCCACGCTGGGCGCCCTGCTGCCGGCCGGCGTGACGCCGGTCATCACGCCGCTGACCTCGTCGGCCAGCACGCTGCTGGGCGTCGGGCTGACCTCTGACAGCCGCACGGCGATGGACGTGCGCTATCTGGTCGACTCGGTCGTGCGCCCGCATCTGCTGTCGGTGCAAGGCGTGGCCGACGTCAATGTGTTCGGCGGCGAGGTGCGGCAGTGGCAGATACAGCTCGACCCGGCCCGGCTGCGCACGCTCGGCGTCACGCTGGCCGATGTCGAGCAGGCGGCGCGCGGTGCCGCCACCGTGGCCGGCGCAGGCTTCGTCGAGAACGACAACCAGCGCCTGCTGATTGCCATCGACGCCACGCCGGCTACGCCGCGCAGTCTGGAACAGCTCACGGTGACACTGCCGGACGGACGTTCGCTGGCGCTGGGCGATGTCGGCCGCGTGCGCGAGGCCGCCGGCCCGGCGATCAGCGCGGCGCAGATCAACGGCACGCCCGGCGTATTCATGATGGTGCAGGGCCAGCTCGGCGCCAACACGCTGGGCGTCACGCTGGAACTGGAAAAAGCGCTGGCCGAACTGGCGCCGCTGCTTGAGCGCGAACACCTGACGCTGCATCCGGCGCTGTTCCGCCCGGCTAACTTCATCCAGACCGCACTGGGCAATGTGCGCGCCGACGTGATGATCGGCGCCTCGCTGGTCGTCATCGTGCTGTTCGTGTTCCTGTTCAACCTGCGCACCGCCTTCATTTCGGCAGTCGCGATCCCGCTGTCGCTGCTGGCGGCGGTGCTGGTGATGCTCGAATCCGGCGCCAGCCTGAACATCATGGTGCTGGGCGGCCTGGCGATCGCGCTCGGCGAGGTGGTCGACGACGCCATCATCGACTGCGAGAACATCTACCGCCGGCTGCGCGAGAACCGCCATCGCGACGCGCCCGCCGCGTCCTGGAAGGTGGTGCTGGACGCGTCGATGGAAGTGCGCAGCTCGGTGGTGTACGCCACCTTCATCGTCGCGCTGGTGTTCGTGCCGCTGCTGACGCTGTCGGGCGTGGCCGGCAAGCTGTTCGCGCCGCTGGGCTCCGCCTACATACTCGCCATCCTGGCGTCACTGGTAGTCGCGCTGACCGTCACGCCGGCGATGAGCTGGCTGCTGCTGGGCCGGCGCGACCTGCCGGACGACGATCCGCCACTGGTGCGCTGGCTGCGCCCGCGCTACGAGCGCACATTGCGCGCCATCGAACGGCGGCCGCGCACCCTGATCGCCGGCGTCATGCTGTTCCTGGCGGCCGGTCTCGGCGTGCTGCCACTGTTCGGTGGCGAATTCATCCCGCCGCTGAAGGAAGGCCACTACATCGTGCATCTGTCGGCCATCCCGGGCACGGCACCGGACGAAGTGCTGCGGGTCGGCCGCCGGATGACCGAGAAGATACTGGCCATCGACGGCGTCAAATCGGTCGCCCAGTGGGTGGGGCGCGCCCAGAACGGTGCGGACCCGTTCGGCCCGCACTACAGCGAGGTCGAGATCGAGATCGGCGCACTCGACGGCGAGGCGCAGTCGCGCGTGCTGGCCGACATCCGGCGCACGGTCACCGGCGACGACGGCGACGAGGACCGCTCGGACGAGGAAGCGCAGAACGCGGTCGGCTTCCCCGGCCTGGCCTTTTCGGTCAACACCTTCCTGACCGAACGCATCGGCGAGACCGAATCGGGTTTCCCGGCCACGCTGGTGGTGCAGGTGTTCGGCAGCAATCTGGACCGGCTAGACGCCGACGCCACCGCGGTTGCCGCCGCGCTGACGCGCGTCAAGGGGGCCACCGACGTGCAGGTGCTGGCACCGCCCGGCACGCCGGAGATCGTCGTACGGCCTCGACTGGACAAGCTGGCGGTCTGGCGGCTGACGCCGGAAGACGTGCTGGCCGCCGCGACCACCGCGTTCGCCGGACAGAAGGTCAGCGAGGTCTATCGCGGCACGCTGGCCACACCGCTGGTGGTGATGCTCGACCCCGAGCATCGCCGCTCGCCGGCGGAAATCGGCCGGCTGCCGCTGCGCACACCGGACGGCCGGCTGGTGGAGCTGCGCGACGTGGCCGACATCGCGGTCGAGAACGGCCGCTACAAGATCCTGCACGCCGGCGGCAAGCGGGTGCAGACCATCACCGCGAATCTCGCCGCCGGCCACGATCTGGCTGCCTTCAGCGACGCCGTGCATCGCACGCTGAAGAACGACGTGAAGCTCAACGCCGGCAGCTATTACACGGTCACCGGCGCGGCCGAGGCGCAGGCGCAGGCACGGCGCGAACTGATCACGCACTCGGCGCTGGCCGCCGCCGCCATCGCCGTACTGCTGATGCTGGCCTTCACCAACCTGCGCAACCTGGCGATCACCTTCGTTAACCTGCCGTTCGCACTGATCGGCGGCGTGCTCGCCGCACTGGCCGGCGGCGGCTGGCTGTCGCTCGGCTCGGTGGTCGGCTTCGTCACGCTGTTCGGCATCACGTTGCGCAATTCCATCATGCTGGCGTCGCACTACCAGCATCTGGTCGAGCGCGAAGGGCACGCGTGGAACGTCGACACCGCGATACTCGGCGCCACGCAGCGCCTGCCATCCATCCTGATGACGGCGCTGGTGACCGGCCTGGGCCTGATGCCGCTGGTACTCGGATCGGGCGAACCCGGACGCGAGCTCGAAGGTCCGATGGCTGCCATCATCGTCGGCGGCCTCGCCACCTCGACCCTGCTCAACCTGCTGGTACTGCCGACCCTGCTGCTGCATTACGGGAGGTTCGGCGCGCGGGACCGCGCCTGAGCGATCCCTGCGACGGATTCAAGGCCTGATCGCGAGCATAGCTCGCTCCTGCAAGAGGCGGTACAACGCGGCTTTTTGTGGGAGCGAGCCATGCTCGCAAACCCACACGTCAAATCGGTACTGATTGCTGCACCACGACCGCATCGCGCCCATGCGGTCGCTCCAACAAAAGCCATTCGCCCCACCCGCTGCAGGCGCGAATCATGTTCGCGACAACTCCGCACACAATCCGTCGATTCGCGTCCCGGACGCAACCCGATGCCGTCTGCACCTAAACTGCGATCCCATGCCGGCCCCGACACCATGATCCGCATCGTCCTCGACACCAACGCCGTACTCGACCTGCTGCTGTGGCACAACCCCGAGCTGGACTGCGTTGCCCGCGCGCTGGCGGACGGCGGCGCACGCCTGCTGTGCGACGACGCCTGCCTGCGCGAACTGCGCACAGTGCTGCGCTATTCGAAATTCGGTCTCGACGACACGCAGGCGGCCACGCTGTACGACGCGTACTGCAACCACATCGAACTGCAGCCGATGCCGGAAAGCCCCGACTCGACGCTGCCACGCTGCCGCGACCGGGAAGACCAGAAGTTCTTCGATCTCGCGGTGCGCAGCAGCGCTGACCTGCTGGTGTCACGCGACCGCGCGCTGTTGCGACTGGGGCGCCACAGGCTGTGCCCGCCTCGCTTGCGCGTACTGAGTCCGCCCAAGATGCAGGACCTGTTCGCCGCATCCACCAGCCCGGCGACATCGGCCTGACCACCTGCTCGAGGTTCAAGCTTTTCGCGATGCCCGGCCGGATGGCGCTGCGTATACTCCGCCCCGCCTGACCAGGCGCGCACAGACGCGTCATGCGAACCGGACTGCACCCGCGCACCGTGCGCCCAATGCCAGTCGATACCCAGAGAGAGGCCTAACGATGTCACCCGCGCTCCGCCATACCCCGCTCGCCCTCGCGCTCGCCCTGCTGGGCCAGAACGCACTCGCCGATGAACCCGTCCGCGCACCCACCGTCGTCGTCACCGGCACGCGCGTCGAACAGAATTCCTTCGATCTGCCGATGGCGATCGATTCGGTCGATTCGACGACCATCCAGGACCAGCGCGCGACGGTGAATGTGTCCGAGGTGATCAACCGCGTGCCCGGCGTGCTGTCAGCCGGCAAGGAAAACTACACGCAGGAACAGTCGCTGACCATCCGCGGCTTCGGCGCCCGCTCCCAGTTCGGCGTGCGCGGCGTGAAGCTGTTTGCCGACGGCATACCGGCGAGCACGCCTGACGGTCAGGGCGGCACCGGCCTGTTCGACCTGGCATCGGCCGGACGCATCGAAGTCTTGCGCGGCCCCTTCTCCGCGCTGTACGGCAACCACTCGGGCGGTGTGGTGCAGCTGTTCACCGAGGACGGCCCGGAGCACTTCACCGTCACGCCGAGCTTCCAGGCCGGCAGCTATGGCACCACGCGCTACGGCCTGAAGTTCGGCGACACCGTCGGCAACTTCAACTACACCGCCAGCACTTCCCGCTTCGATACCGACGGCTACCGCGACTACAGCCGGTCGCAGAAGGAACAATCCAACTTCAAGGCGCGCTGGACGCTGGGCAACAAGAGCACGCTGACCGTCGTCGGCAACTATCTCGCCCAGAGCGGTCAGGACCCGCTGGGTCTGACGCTGGCGCAACTCAAGGCCGACCGCAGGCAGCAGGGCATGGCCTCGGCCGGCGCAGGCGACATCACCGCTGCCCAGTTCGGCGCCCGTCGCAGCCTGGACAACGCCCAGGGTGGCGTGGTGTTCGAGACCGCGCTGACCGACATCGATACGCTGCGCGCCATGTTCTATCTGGGCAATCGCAGCAACGCACAGTACCTGGCTATCAGCACGACGACGCAGAACAACATCCGTGCTTCGGGTGGCTTGTCCACCTTCGACCGCGATTACTGGGGCACCAGCCTGCGCTGGACGCGCAAGCTGGACAAGGTGACCCTTACCGTTGGCGGCGAGTACGAAAGGGCGGACGAAGACCGTCTGGGCTACCGCAACGATGGCGCTGGCGCCGAACGCTACGGTTCACGCGGCGCGCTCAAGCGCGACGAACGCAACGTCGCCGAGCAGTCCGGCGTGTTCGCGCAGGGTGAATGGAATGCCACGGACGTGCTCGCGCTGTCGGCCGGCGTGCGTTACACGCACGTGAAGTTCCGGTCTGACGACCGCTTCGTGTGCACGGTGATCGGCAGCAGCTGCTCGGGCACTGCAAGCGGCGCCACGGTCAGCGGCACCAGCTTCAATCCGGACGACAGCGGCTCGATCAGCCACAGCGACTGGACATCGGCGGTCGGCGCGCTGTGGAAGCTGAACCAGAGCACCAACCTGTACGCCAATGTCGGCAGGAGTTTCGAGGCCCCCACCCTGATCGAACTGTCCTACCAGCCCGACCTGAGCGCCAGTGGCCTGAACTTCGGCCTGCAGCCGTCGACCAGCATGCAGTACGAGATCGGCGTGAAGTCCTTCATCACCGACGCGACCAAGGTCGAAGCATCGGTGTTCATCATCGACACCAAGAACGAAATCGTGGTGTTCAACAATGCCAGCGGTCGGGTCAGCTACCAGAACGCAGGCACCACTTCGCGCCAAGGCATGGAACTGAGCATCGACTCGCGCCTGACCAGCAAGCTGGCAGCCTATGGCGCACTGACGCTGCTCAACGCGGAATTCGACGACAGTTTCATGACCTGCGCGGTTGCGCGATGCACGCAGGGCACACCGACCGTCGCCAATCCGAACGGCCCGGTGCGCGTGAACGCCGGCAACAAGATCGCCGGCATCGCCAACAAGATGCTGTACGGCGAACTGACCTACCGCGAACCGGCGATCGGCTTCAGCGGTGCGGTCGAAGTGCGCGCGAGCGGACGCATGTTCGCCGACGACACCAACAACGCGCGCGTCGGCGGCTACACCATCACCAGCCTGCGCGGCGGCTTCAACCAGAAGGCCGGTGCGTGGAAGTTCAACGAGTTCGTGCGCGTCGACAATCTGTTCGACAAGGAATACGTCGGCTCGGTCTACGTGAATGACGGCAACCAGCGCTATTACGCGCCGGCCGCCGAACGCACCTGGCTGATCGGCATTTCGGCGTCCTACACGCTGTAAGACATCGCGGGCTGCGACAACCGGGGCACTGCGCGCAGCGCATTGTCCCCGGTCACCTGCACCAGTTCCTCGAATCCGACGCCCCGGATGGCTGCGATGATCCGGGCGATGCGCGTCAGATGGGCCGGTTCGTTGCGAATGCCGGGCGCGAATTCCGGCGGAATGTCCGGCGCGTCGGTTTCCAGCACGATGGCATCGAGTGGCAGGTCGGTCACCAGCCGGCGCAGATTCAGCGCCCGCGTCCAGGTGACTGCGCCACCGAAACCCAGCACGAAACCCAGCTTGATGAATTCAGCGGCCTGCTGACGGCTGCCATTGAAGGCGTGCGCAATGCCGCCGGGGCCGTTGCGCCCGAACACGGCGCGCAGGTGCTTCAGTACACGGTCCTGGCTGCGCCGTACATGCAGCAGCACCGGCAGGCCGAAGTCGCGTGCCAGCCCGAGCTGACGGACGAACAAGTCCTCCTGCAGCTGCGGATCGATGCCACCGACAAAGAAATCCAGTCCGATCTCGCCGACCGCGATGACGGCCGGATCGTCCAGTTCGAGCGCAAGACAGTCGATGTCGGTTGGCCTGGCCGCCGGCACGTACAGCGGATGAATGCCCAACGCGTAGCGCAGGTCGGCATGGGCGGCGCACAGTGTCCGTACGCGCGAAAATCCTGCCCGGTCCACCGCCGGCAACACCATGCAGCCGACGCCCGCGGCACGCGCCCGCGCCAGCACCTCACTGCGGTCGGCATCGAATTCGAAGGCGTCTAGATGACAGTGGGTATCGATCAGCACGACGGACATGGCCCGGAACGGAGGGCGCAAGCATAACCGCCCGCATCGCGACCATGGGTCGCTCCCACAAAAATCGCGATGCCCCTGTGGGAGCGAGCCATGCTCGCGATTCCCGGCGTCAAATCCGCGCCGGCCGATGATCAACGCCCGCATCGCGACCACGGGTCGCTGCTGCCCGGATGGCCACGCGATGCGTGCAGCTGCAGTCGACTTCAGCCGGCGTTCAGCGCTTCTTCTTGCCCAGTTCGTTGCCGAGTGCGCCGCCGGCGATGGCGCCGCCGACCGTGCCCAGCGTACTGCCGCCGGTCAGCACCGAGCCCGCCACACCGCCTGCCGCAGCACCGATCATCGCGTTGCTTTCACTCTTGGACATGCCGGCACAGGCAGTCAGTCCGACCACCATGCTGACCGTCGCCACGCATTTGAGAAGATCAACAGGCTTCAACATGAGTTCGCTCCATAGTCCGAAAACGGATCACGCGGCGCACACACAATGTGCGCGCATCGCTTGAACCAAGTCTAGGTCGCAGACCGGGGCGCCCTCGTCAGCCACATGGACGGCGTCGCGTCAGACATCGCTGACGTCGGGCGACAGCGACGGACAGGCGACTCATCGGCGAACACCGCGAATCGGCGCGCAAACGGAAAGCCGACGAACCGATGCGACAGCATGCGAATGGCCTCGCCCCGCGCGATAAGCGAGTTTCCGCCACACCGGTCACCACGGACGCCGCAAACTCGCTGTAGGATCACCGCAGAACATCGATTGCCCATCGTCGGCCCCTGATTCGGGAGCGAATACCTTGATGAGACTGGCAACGGCATGCCGCATCGTCCTGCTGATGTTGCTCACCGGCTTCGTCGGCAGTGCGTTTGCTGCAGACGCGCATGCGGGCCCGGCTCCCAGAAAGATCACGGTTGTCCTCGACGACAACTTTCCGCCCTACACCCTGCGCGATGCGTCCGGACAACTGCAGGGCCTGCTCAG
>DATCUL010000497.1:0-21291 GCA_036567405.1 Methyloversatilis sp.
GCGATTGTTTGGCATCGGAATTTCAGTTGTTTGCCGCCCTGGCCGGACGGCGCTGGTAACGGTTGACGGCCACCGTGTGCTCGGCCAGCGTACGCGAGAACACGCTGCTGCCGTCGCCGCGGGCGACGAAATAATAGTACGAGGTCGGCGTCGGGTTCAGCGCGGCGTCTATCGAAGCGCGTCCGGGTGAGGCGATCGGGGTCGGCGGAAGGCCGGTGCGCATATAGGTGTTGTACGGCCCGTCATGCTGAAGGTGGGCGCGCGTCAGGTTGCCGTCGAAGCGTTCGCCCAGACCGTAGATGACGGTCGGATCGGTCTGCAGCGGCATGCCGGCATTCAGGCGATTGACGAAAACAGAGGCGATGGTGGCGCGGTCGCGCGCCATGCCGGTTTCCTTCTCGACGATGGACGCCATGACCAGCGCGTCCTGCGGCGACTTGTAGGGCAGACCAGCCGCGCGCGCCGACCAGGCCTGCGCCAGCTGCGCGCGCATCGCGTGATGGGCACGTTTCAGTATGGCCAGATCGCTGTCGCCGACCGCGAACAGATAGGTGTCGGGGAAGAACCATCCTTCCGTGTAACCGGCATCGCTGCCGATGCGTTCGAGCACCTGCGCGTCCGTCAGGCCGGCCGCATCCTGCGTCAGCTCGGTCTGTGCCGCCAGGGCAGCACGTATCTGACGCCAGGTCCAGCCTTCGATCAGCCGCACCTCGCGCATGCGGGTGTCGCCGCGCGTCATCTTTTCCAGCAGTTCGACCGGCGTCAGTCCGCTGGCGAAGGCATAGCTGCCCGCCTGCAGTCGCGTGCTATCCACGGCAAAGCGCCCGATCAGCGCCAGCAGATGCGGCTCCACGGGCACACCCGCATCGGCGATCTGGCGCGCCGCCTGGCGCAGCGCCGTGCCGGGACGCAAGGTGTATTCGCGTTCATCGCCGGTCCAGACCAGCGGACGGTACGCATACCAGACCAGCGCAGCGGGAACGAGGATGATCGTCAGCAACAGCAGGACGAGCAGGCGGACGAACAGGCGGGTCATGCAGACAGGGCGGGCGCGACAGCACAGGGAAGACCATATGTTAACCTCTGCCTGAGGTTTCCCTGTCTTCGAATTACCGCACACCATGACACTCACAGATCTCGTTCCGCCCGGCTCGCTCGCCGACGACGGTCAGTTTTCCGCCTTCCAGGACGCCGCGACCGAAATGCGCGCGGCACACCAGGGAACGGTACTGGTACCGCTGACCCATCTGTCCCGGCTGCGCGCCGAGGGCGACGATGCGGCCACCTTCCTGCACAATCTCCTGACCCAGGACGTCAAGGGACTGCCTGTTGACGGCGTCCGCCATGCCGGCTTCTGCAGTCCGAAAGGCCGGCTGCTGGCCACCTTCGCGCTGTGGCGCGATGGCAGCGCCACGCTGCTGCAGTTGCCGAAGGCGCTGGCCGAACCGATGCGCAAGAAGCTTTCGATGTATGTGCTGCGCTCGAAAGTAAGCTTGAGCGATGCCAGCGACGCATGGCCGGCACTCGGCCTGGCGGGCACGCAGGCTGTCGCCGCACTGCAGGCGGCCGGACTCGACGTTCCGGCCGAGTCCATGAGCCGGACCGCGACCGGCGACGTCAGCGTGCTGCGTCTGGCGGCCGACCGCTTCGAAATCGTGCTGCCGGCCGACCGGCTGGAGGCACTGTGGGCGCAGCTGTCGGCCCACGCCACGCCGTCCGGGACCACCGCGTGGCGCTGGTTCGACATCCGCGACGGACTGGCTTCGGTGTGGCCGGGCACGCAGGAGGAATTCGTGCCGCAGATGGTCAATTTCGAGCTGACCGGCGGCGTGAATTTCAAGAAGGGCTGCTATCCGGGTCAGGAAATCGTCGCCCGCACGCAGTACCTGGGCAAGCTCAAGCGCCGCATGTACCGCGCACACGCGGACTGCCCACCGCCCGCGCCGGGGTCACCGGTCTACGGCAGCGACACCAACGATCAGGCCTGCGGCGCCGTGGTCGACGCGGTGGCTGGCCCGGACGGCGGCAGCGATCTGCTGGTCGTGGTGCAGATGTCCAGCGTCGACGCCGGCGCTGTGCGCCTGGCGAGTACGACCGGCACGGTGCTGACCTTCGGCAGCCTGCCCTACGCCGTCGCCGAATAGCCTGCCCGTGCGCATCGACTATTTCATCTACTACCGCATCGAGGCCGGCGAGGAAGCCCGACTGCTGGCCGCACTGGCCGGCATGCAGGCTTCGCTGCACGCGGCGACCGGCATTTCGGGTCGCGTGCGTCGGCGGCTCGATGATCCGCAGACCTGGATGGAGATCTACGAGGGCATCGGCGACCAGAGGACCTTCGAGATCGAACTCGGCAGCCACGTGCTGCGGCACGGTCTGCTCGATCTGCTGCCCGAAGGCAGCGTGCGCCACATGGAACGTTTCCGCGCTGCCTGAAACAAAGCGCCATGTGCCTGATCGTGCTCTGCTGGCAGTCCGGCTCGCTGATCGTGGCGGCCAATCGCGACGAATTCCATCATCGTCCGACCGCCCCGCTCGCCTTCTGGCCGGACATGCCCGGCGTCCTGGCCGGCCGCGACCTGCAGTCCGGCGGTACCTGGCTGGGCGTGACCCGCAGCGGACGTTTTGCCGCCCTGACCAATTACCGCGATCCGTCCCGGCAGCGTGACGGTGCGCGTTCGCGCGGACATCTGGTGTCCGGCTTTCTGGCCGGCGACATGGCTGCGCACCGCTACGCCGAGTCGGTGGAGCGGGAAGGTCGGGACTACAACGGCTTCAATCTCCTGCTGTGCGACGGTGCTTCGCTGCTCTGGGTCGGTCATCAGCCGGAGTCCGATATCGCGGTCAGCGAACTCGCACCGGGCATCCACGCCTTGTCCAACCACCTGCCCGGCACACCATGGCCCAAGTTGCTGCGTGCCAGGACCGGCTTTACCGGCGCGCTCGAGGCGCTGCCGGCGCGACCGGTACTTTTCGACCGGCTGTTCGACGTACTGAGTGACGAGACGCCGGCCGACGATGCCGACCTGCCGGATACCGGCGTCGGGCTCGAATGGGAACGCCGGCTGTCTCCGGTGTTCATCCGCGGCGACGCGTACGGCACCTGCTCCAGCGCCGTACTGGAGGTGACGGCGCAGCGGATCGACGTCGAGGAACGCAGATATCGATCCGGCGGACAGTACATCGACAGCATCCGTATCGGCTTCGATCGCTGAAAAAATCCGCACAAGCGGCAGGAGTCGCCTCCTTTTCACCGCATGCACAGTCAAGGTTTGGGCCTATTGTGCCGAAACCCCTGCCTGTTCCCGAAAAATTGGGCGTCCATGATGCAACCCGCACCACTGCCGTCCTGCGAAGAATCGCGTATCGCCGCGCTGCGTGAGAGCGGCCTGCTGGATACGCCAGCCGAATCGTCGTTCGACGACCTTGTGGCGATCACGGCACAAGTCTGCAGCACACCGATCGCGCTGATCAGTCTGGTCGACCGCGAGCGCCAATGGTTCAAGGCGCGTATCGGGCTGGACGCCACCGAGACGCCCCGTGACATCGCGTTTTGCGCGCATGCCATCCTGCAGCCGGACATAATGGTCGTCGGCGACGCGCTGTCGGACGACAGGTTCAGCGATAACCCGCTGGTGACCGGCCCAACCGGCATCCGTTTCTACGCCGGCGCCCCCCTTGTGGTTGCCGGCGGTCACCGCATCGGCACCCTGTGCGTGATCGACCATGTGCCACGACAGCTCGACGACGGACAGCGCAACAGTCTGGCCGCCCTGGCCCGTCAGGTGGTGGCGCTGATCGAACTGGGCTGCAAGGCGAGCGCGCTGCAGGAGGCAACTGCGCGCCAGAGCCTGTTTGAACAGCAGTTGCAGCGTTTCAACGACGAAATGACGGCGCTGGTCGCACTGCGCACCCGCGAACTGCAATCGGAGCGCGACCGCGCCGAACTGTATTTCGATATTGCCGGCAGCATGATGATGGTGACCGACACCAACGGCCGGATAGAACGCGCCAACCGCCGCGTCGCGGAAGTACTCCGCCGGCCGGACAGCTCGCTGCAGGGGAAGGACTGGTTCGAACTGTGTTTTCCCGAGGATGAACGCCCGGACGCACGCCGCTTCTTCAGGAGCCTGATCGGCGGTGAGCATCCGGGCGACCGGCGCTTCCGGGGGCGCGTCATCACGGCGGACGGACGGATACGGACCATCGCCTGGCACACGTCACGGCTGGTCGACAGCCGGGGCGTGACCACCGGCCTGCTCGGTGTCGGCGAGGACATCACCGCGCGGCTCGAGGCGGAGGAACATCTGCGCCGGACGCTGGAAGAACTCGAGCGCAGCAATATGGCGCTGCAGCAGTTCGTTCATGTCGCTTCGCACGACCTGCGCGAGCCGATCAATTCGATACTCAATTTCGCCAAGCTGCTGGTCCGCGACCGCGGACAGCAGGACGACGCGCGCACCGCCCGCTATGTCGACTTCATCCTGGCTGGCGGTCAGCGGCTGCGCAAGCTGGTAGACGACCTGCTGGCCTATGTGCGGATCGACAACAGCGAAGCGCGTCTGGGACGCGTGGAACTGGATGAAATACTGGAAGAAACCCGTCAGTCTCTCGCCGACGCCATCGAAAGGAGCGGTGCTTCGCTGAAATCGGAGGGATTGCCGGCGATACGCGGAGACCGCACGCTGATCGGGCTGCTGCTGCAGAACCTGATCAGCAATGCGATCAAGTTCCGGCGTCCCGGCGAAAGACCCCGGGTGGTCATCCGCTCGGAATGCGATGCGCATGAACTCCGGATCTGCGTCATCGACAACGGCATCGGCATTCCGGACGGCTATCAGGAGAGGATCTTCGGCGTGTTCCAGCGCCTGCACGCCCGTTCGGAATACGAAGGCACCGGACTCGGTCTCGCACTGTGCCGCCGGATCGCCGACATGCACGGCGCGCGGCTGACCGTGCAGTCCGAGGACGGACATGGCAGCTGCTTCACGCTGACGCTGCCGCTGAACGCCTTGTTGCCGGTCCGGATACTCGCCGTGCCGGAGGCCGTGACGTCATGAGCCAGCCCTTCCGCACCGTCATGCTGATCGACGACAGCGAGGCCGACAACTTTTTCCACGGCATGCTGATCGAACGCTCGGGGCTGGCCAGCTGCATCAAGGTATTCGAGTGGGCCGAAAAGGCGTTGAACTGGTTCCGCGACAATCCGCACCACGATGTCGATCTGGTGCTGCTGGACATCAACATGCCGCGCATGAACGGCTTCGAATTCCTCGACCTGTTCCACCGCCTGCCGCCTGAAAATCAGGGAAACGTGGCGATCTGCATGCTCAGTTCGTCACCGCTGGAGACCGAGCACGCGCATGCACTGCGCTACCCGCGGGTCGCCGAATGCGTGGTCAAGCCGCTGGAAGACGCAAGCCTGACTCAGCTGGTGAGGATCCGCACCATCCGCTGATGCGGAATACCCACCTCGTCGAACACCTGGCCATCGGCAACAAAACCGGCTCGCGCATAGAAACCGGACGCATGAAGCTGCGCATGCAGCTGCAGCGTCCTCATGCCGCACCGCTGCGCTTCTTCGACCAGCGCATCGAGCAACGCCGCCCCGACGCCGTGGCCACGCATCCGCGCCAGCACGGCCATGCGCCCGATGTGGCCATCGGGCAGCAGCCTGCCACAACCGACGGCACGCCCGTCGAGCGTGGCCAGCGCATGCACGCTGGTCGCGTCGTGTTCATCCCATTCGAGGTGTTCCGGAATCCCCTGCTCCATAACGAACACGGCGCGACGTACGGTCTGCAGTCCTGAAGCGAGCGCCGGCCAGTCGCCCAGCGTGATGGCCACGCCGCTCAATCGGTGATCTCGACCGGCGTACCGGCAGTCACCAGATCGAACAGTTCGACGATGTCGCGATTGCGCATGCGCACGCAGCCTATCGAGCCGGGTTCGCCCATGCGGGCGGTGTCCGGACTGCCGTGCAGGTAGATGAAGCGGCGCATGGTATCGACCTCGCCCAGCCGGTTGAAGCCGGGTTCGCAGCCGGACAGCCAGAGTATGCGGGTCAGTATCCAGTCGCGACCCGGACTGCTTTCGGCCAGTTCCGGAGACCACCGCTCGCCGGTCGGACGACGGCGCACGAACACGGTGTCGAGCGGCGCTCCGGCACCGATGCGTGCCCGGATGACATGACGCCCGCGCGGCGTACGGTAGCTGCCCCGCTGTTCGCCGGCGCCGTTGCGCGCGGTAGACACCCGGTAGCGCCGGACGAGTGTGCCGGCATCGTCGTGCAGCGACAGCCACTGCGACGGAATATCAATATGGATACGCATCAGGCGGATTCCGTGCGACGACGACGGGCGGCAAAGAAGTCGCTCAGCGTGCGCCCGCACTCTTCGGCCAGCACGCCGGACTCCACGGTCGCATGGTGATTCAGCCGCGGCTCGGCGAACAGGTCGGTCACGCTCCCGCAGGCGCCGGTCTTCGGATCGCGTGCGCCATACACGACGCGGGCGATGCGCGCGTGCTGGATCGCACCGCTGCACATGGCGCAGGGTTCGAGGGTCACGTATAGCGTGCAGCCGGGCATGCGGTAGTTGCCCAGTGCCTGACCGGCCGCACGCAACGCCATGACCTCGGCGTGCGCAGTCGGATCGCTGGACATGATGGGCCGGTTGAAGCCGCGGCCGACGATTTCGCCGTCGCACACGACGACCGCGCCGACCGGCACTTCGCCCAGCGAACCGGCCTCGCGGGCCAGCGCGAGGGCTTCGTTCATGAAGGCCAGATCGGTTTCGGAAGTCATGACGCCTGCGGGAGCGGGATCAGCCGCGGCGCCCGTCGCTCGTCCGTACGCCGAAACGCAGCATCGAATCAACGCCGATGATCAGCGTCAGCGCCGAAATGAACAGCACCATGCCGGCAAAGCCATGCAGGAAACCCTGCCCCGCCTCATCGCCGAAATGAAAGGTGATCAGCGTCAGCACCATCACGCGTATCACGTTGGCGCAGAAGGAAATCGGCACGATCAGTATGGCCAGCGTGAGGTTGCGGGCGAACGAGTCGTGACGCACCAGATTCAGGTAGAGCAGACCGAGCGCTTCGAGCGTGAACAGCGAATGCAACCCGGCGCAGGCATCCGCCACCAGCAGCTGGTACTGCCCGATCACGAGGATGACGCCGGTGCGGGCAATCGGATAGCCGACCGCATACAGCACATGCTCGGCCGCCCACGACACCGCCATCTTCATCGGCTGGGTCACGGTATCGACCAGCAGACCCGGCAGCGGAATCATGAACAGCATGAAGAACAGCGGAAACCACAGGCTCAGCAGCGTCGCACGCCCGAAAAACAGCAGCATCAGACCCGCGATCATCGGAATCAGCGATCCGATCTCGAAAATCAGGATGTCCTGCGAACGCCCCACGACATAGAGCAGCAGTGCGAAAACCAGCAATGGCCAGCCCAGCCATGGCGCCGGCTCGTAGCGGATGTCGTCGGCAATCTCGTTCCACTTCGTGTACAGCAGCCAGACCGACACCGACAGCACGATGGGACCATGCGCGTTCTCGTCGGTACTCCAGATGCCCGTGAACAAATCGTGGAAACTCGGTCCGTACATCGCCGCCATGCCGGCCACGACCACCCAGAACGGTGCCCAGCCCGGAGACAGCGCATGAACGCCGATGCGCATCGGATGTGGTGAAGACATGAGGTACGAGCTCAGTACGGGATCGACGTCGCTGTGACCCGCTTCATCAGGGCTCGTTCATCACCGAACCGACAAGCGTCGCGCTCGCCATGATCAGCTCGTCGGCGAGCCGGCGCAGGCGCGAGGCACGGCTGACGTTCTTGCGCGCCACCATCAGCGCACCGCTGGCGCGCACCGCGATCGTCTGCGCGTCGGCGTATTCCGCACCGGCCGGAGTGTCGATGAGGATGACGTCGAAATCCTTGGCGAGCTGGCCCAGCAGCTGGCTGAAAAGGGGCCGCGACAGCAGTTCCTGCGGGTTGGGCGGTACGGCACCGGCCGGCATCACGCACAGGTCGAGCAGCGCGGGGACACGCTGCACGGCTTCCGGTCCGCCACGCCCGGCCAGTGTTTCGGACAGACCGACCCGGTTGCTGACCGAAAAGAGCGTGTGCTGACGCGGATTGCGCATGTCGGCATCGATCAGCAGCGTGCGCTCGCCAAGCTGCGAAAATACGACCGCCAGATTGGACGCCAGGAAACTCCGTCCTTCGCCGCGCTCCGGACTCACGATGGCCAGGGTCTTGCGCTCCGCCTCGACGTCGAACCAGCGCAGCATCAGCTGGCTGCGCAACGCGCGAAGCTCTTCGACCTGATGCGTGAACGGGCGGTAGGCGGCGATCACCTCGTCGCTGACCGAACTTTCTCCCGGCTGCAGGAAGGGATAGTCGAACTGCCTGGACAGCGCGAACTGGATGTCGGATTCCTTCAGCAGGCCGAGCGAAATCGCTGCGTCGCCGAAGCGCATGCCGCGTTCGCGCTGCGCCCTGAGTATGCGTTCCGCGCCGTCCGGTGTCAGACGACCCGAGTCGATCAGGATTGCACCGATGGCACGGCCCGAGCCTGCGTCGATGGAGTTGGGTGCGTTCATTCAGATTTCCCTCAGGCCGCCGCCGCACGGGCACGCTTCGCGCCCTTGCCGAATTTCACTGTCGAGATGAGGCCCAGAACCGGCACCCCGAGCAACTGCTGCAGATCGTCGTCGCCGCGCACGCGCTGGTCGAGCAGTTCGAGCAGCAGCACGGTGCCGACCGCCAGCAGCGTGCCGAGGAAAACCGCCACCAGCGTATTCAGCAGGAGTTTGGGACTGGACGGATCAACCGGTTCGATGGCCGGGGTGAGCACGACGATGTTGGTCTGCGTCGTCTGGCTCTCGAGATTGGTCTGGGTGACGCGCTGCGCCACCGCATCGTAGGCGCGCTGTGCACTTTCGACCTCACGCTGCAGTACCGCCAGATCGTCGCGCTGCTTCTTCAGCTCGAGCACCCTGTTCTTCTGGCTGGCCAGCGATGCCTTGATCTCCGCCTCGCGCTGTACGTTGACGCGGTTGCTGGTACCCAGCGTGCTTGCCACCTTCTTCATCTCCGCATCAAGCTTGCTGCGCAGCGAATCGACCTCACCCTGCGCGCGCTGGTACTCGGGGTGATTGCGGCCGAACCGCTGACTGGTTTCGGACAGTCGCGCCTCGCCGCGCGCCAGTTCCGACTTCAGGCCGATGATCAGGGAGTTCTGCTGCACTTCGGGCAGCGTTTCTATCTGCGACTGCGCAACCTGCGCCTGACGCGAGGAGCTGTCGCTGCGCTGTGCCTGAATCGCTGTCAGCTGGCTGGACAGCTCTGCCAGTCGGGCGTTTTCGATGTCCAGACGCTCGTCGGTATTGACGATGCCGGTTTCCTTCTGGAACTCGGACAGACGGGTCTGCGCCTTTTCCAGGCCATCACGCAACGCCTTCGACTGGCCGGCAAACCAGCTCGCGTACTGCTTGGCCGGTTCGATCTTCAGCTCCAGATTGGTGTCGATATAGGCCTGCGCAAAAGCATTGGCGACCGCTGCCGAGAACTTCGGATCCTGCCCGGTGAAGGAGATCGCCAGCACATTTGACTCGCGCGACGGCTTGACGTCGAGCTTCTTCTTCAGCAGGTCGGCAAAATACGCCTCGATAGACCCCTTGCCCTCGGTCGCCTCACGCCACTGCTCAACGGCCTGCGGACTCTTCTCGAAACCGAGCATGCGCACAACGCGTTGCGCGACGCGATCGGACGTCACGATATCGACCTGGGTCGCCATGTAGCCGGGTGTGACCAGGCCAGGCAGCGTGACGCCGAGTATCGGGTCGGGCGACTTGACGTCGATCAGCACCGATGCCGAGGATTCGTACTGCTTGGGCAGCACCAGACTGACGGCCAGCGTGGTCGCAACCACGACGAGGAGCACCGCCAGACCGATCAGCCAGCGTGCGCGGAGAATGAGCAGGAATTGCTGGAAGGTCATGAATTCGTCCGATCAGAAAAGGCTTTCGCGCACGTAGATCACATCATCGGTCTGCAGTTGCTGTGCCATCTCCGGCTCGAGCACCTCGACCTCGCCGGAAGCCTTGCGGCGGTTCAACCGGATGCGTTTCTCGCTGCCGCGCAATGTCACGCCGCCACCCAGCGCAAGCCCCTGCATCACCGACATGCCCCGCTCGAGGCGATAGGCACCCGGACGATTCACTTCGCCGTATATGTAGAAGACGGGTGCGCGATGGACGTACAGGATGTCTCCGCCCTGAACCGGCACATCCGCCTTGATGCCATCGGGCTGGAACAGCAACGGAATGTCGATTTCGGCGCGGAAAGGCTGACCATTGCGCGTGCCGACCACGGTCACGACATCCGCACCATTGACCGACGCACCGCCGGCGGTCGCGAGCATGTCGGTCACCTTCGTATCGGCGATCTCGATCGGATAGCGTCCCGGGCGATTGACCTGCCCGAGTACCGACACTTGGTTGCCGCGGATCTGCATCAGCAGGACATTGACCTGGGGCTTGAGCACGAAACCGCCGTCGCGCAGACGCTGAGCAATGAGCTTTTCAGCAGCAGGCAGGGTCAGACCACCAACGCTCACCGCTCCGATCAGCGGGTAGGTGATGCTTCCATTTTCAGTGACCCGCGTATCCACCGTGAGATCGGGGTTCTGGAACACGGTGATGCGGATGATGTCGCCAGCACCCAGAACATATTCACGGGCATCCGCGGCACCTGCCGACGGAAGCAGCATTGCGCCGAACCAGAATGCAACAAGCAGGCGTACGAATTTCGTCATTTTTGCGGTTCCAGGTAATCAGTCATGACAGCAGGGTCGCGTTCAGCCACACAGCTCCCTGCGGCCTGCAACGACTCACTTCAGGCCGGAAAGACCCTTGTCCAGCGCCGGATCTGTGGACGGCTGGGCCGCCTGAGCAGGCGCCGCAGCGGCGGCGGGAGCCGTCGCCGGCTCGCTTTCCGGCGCCTTGAATTCCCCGACGTACTCGATCTTGCCCTTGGAGCGCAGATTCTTCAGTTCCGTCTGCGCGATCTCGGACTTGCGCTGGTTGAGCAGGAACTGCTCGATGACCGGCTGTGCCGCCTTCGCGTCGACAGGCATGCTGCGCGAGGCCGCAACTTCGAGAATGAGCGTGTTGTTGCCGGACCGGATGATGCCGATCTGGCCATCCTTGAGCTGATGGATGTTCTTGACGATTTCCAGCGGCAGCTGCTCGGCCGGTTTGGTCACCGCATTGGCTGTGAAACGGACGTTTTCCGCACGCAACCAATCAGCCAGTTCCTGCATGCTGCGCGGTTGCGCCATGTATTGCTGCAGCTTGGGCGCGAATTCCGGTCCGGCCTGAACGGCCAGTTCGCGCAGGCTGAAGATGCGGCGCTCGGCGAACAGCTCGGGATGCTTCGCGTAGTAGTCGGCTATCTCGGCGTCGGTCGGCTTCGCTGCCGAGGAGGACACCTGCTCGAGATAGGCACGCGCGAGCACCTCGCGCCGTGCCGCCTCGATCGCCTGAAGCGTCTTCGGATCACGGTCCAGCTTCTTGTCGAGCGCCTGCTGCACCAGCAGTTCCTGATCGATCAGCCGCTCCAGGACCTGGCGGCTTGCAGCCTTCGCCTGCTCCGGACTCGTGACATTGGACTTCTGCATCACCTGATTGATCTGATGCACCGACACTTCGCCGCTGTTAACCTTGGCGGCAACCTGTGTGGCGACCTTCTTGTCACCGCCTTCTCCGCCGCATGCTGCGAGAATTGCCGCAGCCATGATGGAAAGTGCGAGTGAGCGAACTGCTTGGTGTGACATGTTGTCCCCGAGTTTTTATTGCGAATTTGTGACACGCTGGCCGTTTGGCACGATAGCCCAAGTCGTCAGGCATTAACAGTACCCGGCGCGTGTTACAGCGCCATTGCGTGAAATGTTTCCGTAACGCTGCCGCGTTTTTGACCGGTGCCGAACGTCCTCATGGCGGATCGCCGAATCGACATGTGCAGGCGCCGCTCATCGGTTGCGCAGCCAGCCTCAGCGGTCGCGCTAGAATCTTCCGCCCACTCCCCACTCCACGTCGCTGGCGCACCATGTCATTTCCTCCCGAAGCCTTCGTCGAATCCCTGCGCACCTTCGCGGTACACGAGCGCATGGATCCCCTGATGCTGCTGTGCAAGCTGACGGAAGAGTGCGGCGAACTGGCCGAGGCGGTGCTCGTGGCGCGCGGTTTCAAGCCGCACAAGACGCTGGAGGAGGATGCCGCCATCGCCGAAGCGGCGGATGTGCTGATGTGCCTGCTTCTGTTGCTGGGCCGACTGTATCCGGAACGTTCGCCGGAGCAGCTGGCCGCGCTGCTCGCCGGCCAGGCCGACGCGAAGCTGGCGCGTTACGTGGCGCGCCAGCCCGCCTTGCCGGAGCTTTGATCGTGCCGCTGTTCGAAATAACGTCCCTGCTGGTCATCGGCGGCCTGATCTGGCTCTGGCTCGACAGTCTCGGCGCACGGGAAATCGGCATCGAGGCAGGCCGCGCGGCCTGCCAGGCCGACGGCGCCCAGCTGCTCGACGACAGCGTGGCCATCCGCTCGGCCTGGCTGGCGCGCGACGACGACGGCCAGATGCGCATCCGGCGCACCTATGCCTTCGAGTACAGCGACACCGGAAACAATCGCCGTCAGGGTTCGGTCACCCTGATCGGCAAGCGCGTCGTCACGCTCTACATCGCCCCCTATATAGTCTGACGCGGTGCCTGCCACGACCGAACACCGGATCCGCTCCTCGCTTCCATGACCTTCATACTGGACTTTTCATCCGCCAACCGGATTCCGCACCGTCTGGTATTCGGCACGCCGTGCGAAACCGTCCGTGCCGATACGCCGGATCAGGTGCTGCCTGCACTGAGGCGTGTCGCGCAGGCGGCGCGCGACGGCCTGCACGCGGTCGGTCATCTCGCCTATGAAGCGGCCCCTGCCTTCGAGCGTTCCGCCCGCGTGCGCGAAGGCAGCCTCCTGCCGCTCGTCTGGTTCGGCCTGCACACAGCGCCGCTCGACGTCGAACCGCAGGCGCCGGAGCCGTTTTCGGTGTCCGACTGGACGCTGGACACGACACGCGATCAATACGAGCGCGCGATCGAACAGATCCGTGCCGCGATACGGCGCGGCGATGCGTATCAGATGAATTACACGATACGGGCACACGCCCGTTTCAGCGGCGACGCGCTGTCCTTCTACGAGCATCTCCGTCTGGCGCAGCAGGCCGACTTCTGCGCCTACGCCGACATCGGCAGCCACCGCATCCTGTCGGCCTCGCCGGAGCTGTTCTTTTCCTGGCAGGACGGCGTGCTGACGACCCGCCCGATGAAGGGCACGGCACGGCGCGGCCAGCTGCCGAGGGAGGACGCAGAACTGGCCCGCTGGCTGCGTGATTCCGAAAAGAACCGTGCGGAAAACCTGATGATCGTCGACCTCTTGCGCAACGACCTGTCGCGGCTGTCGATGCCGGGCGGCGTACGTGTACCGCGGCTGTTTTCCATCGAGAACTATCCGACGGTGCTGCAGATGACCTCGACGATCACCGCTCGCACACGCCCCGAAATCACGCTCGAGGACGTGTTCGCCGCGCTGTTTCCGTGCGGATCGATCACCGGCGCACCAAAACTCAAGGCGATGGAAATCATCGCCGGACTCGAAACCTCGCCGCGCGGGGTGTATTGCGGCGCGATCGGTCATATCGCACCCGGCGGCGCGGCGCGCTTCAACGTTGCCATCCGAACCGTGACGCTCGACGTCGCACGCGGCGAACTCGAGTGCGGACTGGGCGGCGGCATCACCTGGGACTCGATCGCGGCCGAGGAATACGCCGAGGTCCAGACCAAGAGCCGCTTTCTTTCGCGCGTGGCCGGCGGGTTCGAACTGCTGGAAACGCTGCTGCTCGAGGACGGGAAATACACGCTGCTCGACCGGCATCTTGCCCGTCTAGCGGCTTCGGCACGCCATTTTGGCTTCATCGCCCCGGATGCGGCTCAAGTGCGGCTTGAACAGTTCGCCGAAGCCAACCCGTCCGGGCGGCTGCGCGTGCGCCTGCTGTGCGCAGCTGACGGCAGTCTGCGGATCGAAGGCACGCCTGCCGGTCCGCCCGAGCACGGCGGGCGCACGGTGCGCATCGCGTCCGAACCGGTATCGCGGGCCGAACCTTTCCTTTATCACAAGACGACGCGCCGGGCGCTCTACGACGCCCACATGTCGCGCGATGCCGGACAGGCCTTCGACGTCCTGCTGTGGAACGACGCCGGCGAACTGACCGAATTCACGCGCGGCAATCTGGTGCTGGAGCTCGATGGTGTGCGCGTGACACCGCCGGTTGCCAGCGGCCTGCTCGACGGCACGCTCAGGCGCGATCTGGTCGAACGCGGTGAACTTGTCGAGCGGGTGCTCGTGCGCGGCGACCTGGCCCGCGCCAGCATGATCTGGTTCATCAACAGCGTGCGTGGCTGGATTCCGGTCGCGCTCGACGAATCACCACTGAACCGCGATCCGGCACCGGTGCCAGCCTACGCCGACCCGTACGCCGGCAGCACTGCCGCGAACTGATGCCGCCGGTGCCGTTGCGCCTGTTGCTGCTGATTCCGGCCGTATTGCTGGCCGGCTGCAACGGCGGCTTTTCACCGCATTACTACTGGCAGGCGGCCGACGGACAGCTCGAACTGTGGCGACTCGCCCGACCCGTAGGCCAGGTCGATGCCGATCCCGCCACACCCGCCAGGCTGCGCGAGCGTCTCGCACTGGCCGTCGAAATCCGCGACTGGGCGAGCCGGGACATGGCGCTGCCCGACAATGGCAGCTACCGCCGGTACGCCGACCTTGGCCGTCCGTTCGTGGTGTGGAACGTATTCGCCGCAGACCCGCTGTCAGTCACGCCGCGGCGGTCGTGCTTCCCGATCGCCGGCTGCGTCGGCTACCGCGGCTTCTTCCGTGAAGCCGACGCGCGTGCATACGCCGACACATTGGCCGGTACGGGCCTCGACGTACACGTCAGCGGGGTGCCCGCCTATTCCACGCTGGGCTGGTTCGACGATCCGCTGCTGAACACCTTCATCAACTACCCCGAAACCGAACTCGTCCGCTTGATCGTGCACGAACTGGCGCATCAGGTCGTCTATGTACGCGACGACACCGAATTCAACGAGTCCTTCGCCAGTGCGGTCGAGGAAGAAGGCGTTCGGCGCTGGCTCGCCCGCCCCGGCAGGGAAGGCGGGCGCGAAGGCTTCGAGCGCATGCAACGTATGCGCGCCGACTTTGCCGCGCTGGTGCTCAAATACCGCGACGGGCTGGACCGTCTTTACCGGTCCGAGCTCGAGCACGATGCCAAGCTGGCACGCAAGGCCGACCTGATCCGGAGCCTGGACAACGAATACCGGACGCTGCGTGATCGGGACTGGCAAGGTTTCCGCGGCTATGACCGCTGGTTCGCGCAGGACATCAACAATGCGACACTGGCGTCGATCGGCCTCTACACTGGCGCCAAGCCCGCCTTCACACGACTGATCGATGCCTCGGCCGACATGAACGAAGTGTGGAAAACCATGCACGAACTCGCCCGCCTGCCGCGCAACGAACGCCGTGCCCGCCTGAATCTGCCACCAGCCAGGGATGTTGTGGAATGAAGGATGCCGATCTCGATCTGCTGTACGCACTGGTACGCACCATCACCGACTTTCCGGCGCCCGGCATCCGGTTCCGCGACATCACGCCGCTGCTGGCCGATGCGCGCGGACTGGCACTGGCGCTGGACGGACTGGCGCACGATCTGGCTGCGGACAGCGTGGACGCGGTGGTCGCCATCGAGGCCCGGGGCTTCCTGCTGGCGGGCGCGCTGGCGCAGCGACTGGGCTGCGGCCTGGTGCCGGTGCGCAAGCCGGGCAAGCTGCCAGGCGCCACGCTGGGGATCGACTATGCGCTCGAATACGGCAGCGACCGCCTCGAGATGCACGTCGGCGCCATCACGCCTGGCGCACGGGTGCTGGTGCTGGACGACCTGATCGCCACCGGGGGTACGGCACTGGCCTGCGGCGAACTGGTGGAACAGGCCGGCGGGCGCGTGGCAGGATTCCGCTTCCTGATCGACCTGCCCGCGCTGGGCGGCAGCCGGCTGATCGCGGAACGCGGCTGGTCGACGCAGGCGCTGCTCAGCTACCCGTAGGCCGGCGCAAGACCGGTTTCAGAACACGTACTGCAGCGACATCGACACGCTGCGCACGCGGTACTGATAGAACTGCACGTTGGACTCCCGCTCGTCGTAGCGCGCTTCCGCACTGGCCGACAGGTTGCGCAGGATGCTCCAGGTCGCGCCCAGGCTGTAGGTCGCGAGGTCTTCCTGGCGCGGCGTCGCGCTGATGCCGAACAGCGCCAGCGTGGCCGGGCTGAGTCCGGACAGAATGGTCGAACCCTGCGCGTCGCGCGACACCCATTGCATCAGGCCGTCGAAACGCAGCTTGCCGGTCGGTTGCCAGACCGGCGCGATGCTGTAGGTCGTGGTGCGGAAATAACTCGTGACGAAATCGTCGAGTGCACTGATCTGACGCTCGGCCTTGAAGGTGACGCCGGTCTGGCCGGTCGGCTGCCACTCCCAGCTCAGGCGCCCATAGACGTCGTCATAGTCGCGGTCCGGACGGTCGTCGTGATCGCGGCTGGACTGACCGATCGCCGCAGACACTCTGGAATGCCCGAAGGGCTGCCAGCGCACCCGCGCCTCGATATCCTGCTGCGTGTAGGAATTCGACGCCCCCAGTCCGCTGACACGCTTCGGGAAATTGCCGTCACTGTTGCGGGCCAGCAATTCGAAGGTCGTGCCGCCGCGGGTCGTGTACCGGACGCCGCCCTCCAGCCGATCGATATCGAAGTCATTCGGCTCGCGCACCCGCTGGCTGTTGCGCTGCGTGTCGTGCCCCACCGATCCGAACAGGCTCCAGTAGGGATCGATCCTGTACGCAGCGTCAAATCGCAGCGCTTGCGCATCGATCAGGTTCTGCACCAGGCGGGTGGACCGGAAATCGCCGAATCCGGCCAGATAACGGCGGTTCGTATAGCTGAGTTTGCCGGTGAGATCGTTGCCGAGCACCCACTGCCAGCCGGCGGCCAGATTGTGCCCGTCGTAGTCGAGGTCGCCCAGCTTGTTGTAGCGCACCGCGGTCTGCGTCGCACTGGCGGTCAGCTTCTGGCGTCCGAGCATCTTGTCGAAATTGAGCCCGACGTTGGCAACCCAGCTTGAATCCGCTCGCGGCGCCTTTGGGCCGAAGGCGGTCGGCTTCGCGCCATCTGGCAGGTAGAACACATTGTCGAGATACTGCCAGTTGACGGAGGTCACGAGGTTCAGGGCATCATCCTCGTCGGCGTGCGCCATCATCGGTACGAGCAGCCCCAGCAACAGCCATCGGATGCGCAGGCGGGTTGAAATTTTATTGTTCATTGCGCAAAAGTATGGACGCAAGCTGTGACGCTTTTCTTTCCTGCAAGCAAATCGTAAAAATCGGAAAAAACGCTTCCGGTATTCTATCCGGCGTATCGCCAGCATTTTTCGCCAGCTTTGTCCTACTCGTTGAATTTCACCGGCTTCAATATCGATGCTCGCCAAGTTTGAGCGTAACACTTCCGTATTGCGGGCACCGCTAAGTCTTCCCGGAATGGTCGAGATGTTCCTCGACCCGTTCTCGCTCATCCTTTCCTTGATCGGCTGCGCGCTCTATTTCGACGACACGGTCGACGCACGCTACGTCGTGCTGTCGCTGGTCGTGTTCTCGCTGTCCTTCCCCGGTTCCTCGCTGCTCAGCATGCGACCGCGCCGGGTGGTGCGGCAGACCGTGATCAACTGGCTGCTGATCGCCTTCATCCTGCTGTTTTTCGGCTACGCCAGCCAGTACATCGGCAATTTTCCGTCCGAAGTTGTGCTGGCCTGGCTCGTCGCCGCCCCGGTCACGCAGTTGGTGGCCCATTTCAGTGCCCGCGCCTATCTGCGCCGGGCCGCTGCGCAGGAAGAAAACCAGACCCGCGTCATCGTCGTCGGCTGCAACGACATCGGCGTTCGGCTGGCCGATCAGTTCGATGGCAATCCCTTCCTCGGCGTACGATGCATCGGCTACTTCGATGACCGTTCGCCGGAACGCATCACGCAGTTGAACAAACGTCCGCTGCTGGGTCGGCTCAAGGATCTCGCGGCCTACGTCAAGGCGAACCGAGTTGACCAGATCTATCTGGCCCTGCCCATGGCCAGCCAGCCTCGCATCCTCTCGCTGCTGGACGACCTGAAGGACACCACTGCCAGCGTTTTCTTCGCACCGGACATTTTCGTGACCGACCTGATCCAGGGGCGTATGGACTACGTCGCCGGCGTACCCGTCGTCGCGGTGTGCGACACGCCCTTCACCGGCATAAACGGTGTGGTCAAGCGCATCACGGACATCGTGCTGTCGATCGCGATACTGCTGCTCATTTCGCCGGTGCTGCTGGCCATCGTGATCGGCGTGAAGATGACATCGCCCGGCCCGGTACTGTTCCGGCAGCGGCGCTACGGTCTCGATGGCCGGGAAATCGTGGTCTACAAGTTCCGTTCGATGACCGTGCAGGAAGACGGCGGCGTCGTGCGCCAGGCGACGCGCAACGACCAGCGCATCACCAAGTTCGGCGGTTTCCTGCGCCGCAGTTCGCTCGACGAACTGCCACAGTTCATCAACGTGCTGCAGGGTCGCATGAGCATCGTCGGGCCGCGGCCGCACGCGGTCGCTCACAACGAAACCTACCGCAAACTGATCAAGGGTTACATGGTCCGGCACAAGGTCAAGCCGGGCATCACAGGCTGGGCCCAGGTCAATGGCTACCGCGGCGAAACCGAGACTGTCGACAAGATGCAGAAACGCATCGAGTACGACCTCGAATACCTGCGCAACTGGTCGATCGGTCTGGACCTGTGGATCATCGTCAAGACCGTGGCGGTGGTGTTCAGGGACCGCAATGCGTATTGATGCGATGAAACATCACCCCGCCGTGCCCTGGCTTGCCGGCCTCGTAGCCGTATCGATGATTGGCGGTTTGGTCAGGCTCGGCGAAACGTCTCTCGCCGTAGGTCTCATTCCCAGCCCATGGGACAAGCTTGCGCATGCACTGACCTTCGGCACGATTGCGCTGTCGCTGTGGCTGGCGGCACGCCAGCGCTGGCTCGGCGCCTGCGTGGGCATCGCGTTTGCGATCGCCGTCTACGACGAATGGCGGCAGTTGTATCTGCCGGGACGGGAAGCCGATCTGCTCGACCTTCTGGCCAACACCGCCGGCATCGCGCTGGCCGCGTTGCTGACGACCCGCCTGCGGACGGTCTCGCGATGAAAATCCGGTCGTTTCTGGTTCTGTTGTCGATCTGGAGCACCGGCTCATATGGCGGTGACGACACCGACTACCGCCTGCAGTTGGACGAAGGTGCATCGTATCGGCTGTATCAGCCGGAAGCGCCGCGCATTTCCGACTACGCGCGACGACAGGCCCGGCGCGAGGCCCTGGGCACCCTGCCTTTTGCCGCGCAGATCGAGCAGGCCGCAGAGGCCGGCGGCATCGAGCCCGAGCTGCTGCACGCGGTGGTGAATGCGGAGTCCGCCTACAATGCGCGCGCGGTATCTTCCAGGGGAGCGCTCGGACTGGCCCAGCTGATGCCCGAAACCGCTCGCGATTATGGTGTTGCCGACGCGCTCCGGCCGGCCGACAACCTGCGTGCAAGTGCCCGGCACCTGCGCAGCCTGCTTGACCGTTTCGGCAAACTGGATCTTGTGCTGTCCGCGTACAACGCGGGCGCCGGCACTGTGAAGAAATATGGCGGCGTGCCGCCCTATCCCGAAACCCGCGCCTATGTGCCGCGGGTTTCGGACCGCTACGAAGCACTGAAGAAGCTGTCGACACCGGTCGAACCTCCCCTCCCTGCAAGCCCGTACAGGCTGCGCGCCGACAGCACGGAAACGCGGATCGTCCAGTCCGGGCTCTGATGCAGCAATTACCTTCCGACGACGGCCGCCCTGCACCGGTACGCGCCGCCATCATCGGTGGCGGACCGGCCGGGCTGATGGCGGCCGAACTGCTGTCCGCCGCCGGCGTCCCGATAGACCTCTACGACGGCAAGGCTTCGGTGGGCCGCAAATTCCTGCTGGCCGGCAAGGGTGGCCTGAACCTCACGCACAGCGAGCCGCACGCACAGTTCGTGGGCCGATACCGCGAACGCAGCGATCAGGTCGGCCGCTGGCTGGCCGGCTGGAACGCGGACAGCCTGCGCAGCTGGGCTGCCGGGCTCGGCATAGATACCTTCATCGGCAGCTCGGGACGCGTGTTTCCAGCCGACATGAAGGCGGCACCGCTGCTGCGCGCCTGGCTGACCAGGCTGCGCGCACGCGGCGTCCGCTTCCACATGCATCACCGCTGGACCGGCTGGAATGAGGCCGGCAACCTGCGTTTTGCCACACCAGAGGGTGATGCGACCGTCAGTGCCGAGACCACTTTGCTGGCGCTCGGCGGCGCAAGCTGGCCGCAACTGGGATCGGACGGCAGCTGGGCCGGACTGCTTCAGGCGAGAGGGATTGCGGTCTCGCCGCTGAGAGCGGCCAACTGCGGCTTCGACGTCGCATGGAGCAGGCACTTCGCCGAACGTCATGCCGGCGTTCCGCTGAAGAATGTGCGGATCGCGTTCCGGGACGTACTCGGCCATGGCATCGAGCGCACTGGCGAATGCCTCATCAGTGCACACGGCCTCGAAGGCAGCCTGATCTATGCGCTGTCGGCGCCGCTGCGCGAGCTGATCGAGCGGGACGGTCACGCCGACATCACGCTCGATCTGCTGCCGACGCACGATCCGGCAAAGGTGATGGCAGAAGTAGCTCATCCGCGCGGCGCGCGCTCACTGTCATCGCACCTGTCGGGACGGCTCGGCGTGTCCGGCGCCCGGGCCGGATTGCTGTACGAAGTGCTGGACAAGGCCGCAATGGCCGATCCGATGCGCGTCGCGGCCACGCTCAAGGCGCTGCCGCTGCGCCTGCTGGCCACCCGCCCGGTGGCGGAAGCGATCAGCACGGCAGGCGGCGTGAGCTTCGACGCGCTGGACGAACACCTGATGCTGAACGCGCTGCCCGGCGTGTTCTGTGCCGGTGAAATGGTGGACTGGGAAGCGCCGACCGGCGGCTATCTGCTGACCGCCGCCATGGCCAGCGGCCGCGTCGCGGCGGCCGGCATGCT
>DATCUL010000498.1:0-5711 GCA_036567405.1 Methyloversatilis sp.
ACCAGATGTGCTCGACCATTCCGGGGCGCGCTCCGGCGCCCTCGGCGTCCGCTTCCAGCCGGCGGAATCCGAGCCGCTCCAGCACCCGCAGCGAGGCCGCATTTTCAGGATGCACCGCAGCATGAAAAGGGGGATGAACGCCGATCGAGAGCAGAAAGGCCATCGTCGCGCCGATGGCTTCGGTCGCCAGGTGCCGCCCCCAGTAGTTGCGATCCATGAAGTAGCCGATCTGCAGCTCCGCGTTGCGGCGCAGGCCGACCTGCATGAATCCGATGGCCACATTCGAGCCACGCAGGCGCACCAGATGGGCGACCGAATTCGCGCGGTTGTAGGTGGCGAGCTTGAACAGACGGACCGGATCGAAAGGCAGCGCGATATCTGGGATGTAGCGGAAGATCGCCCCGTCGCCGCCGATGCGGCGCAATGCCTCGACATCACCTGGCGTCAGCGGCGTCATGACCAGTCTGCGGCTGAGGATGGACGCTTGAATCACGTGACGGATCGACCGACTGGAAAAACAAAGCCGACCTCGCAGGTCGGCTTTGCCGGTGGCGGTGCCGTCCGACGGGCGGAGGCTCCGGACAGCCAATTACTTGTTTTGCTGACCTTTATCTCCGGCAGCACCCGGACCGAAACCCGGAAACTTGAAGCCGGACATCATCGAGCGGGTCTGCTGCTCGATCTGCTCCTGCATCTGCACGAACATGCGTTTGCTCTGCTCCATGTAGGCGCCCATCATGCTTTGCATGGCAGGCCCCTGGAAGTTCAGGAACTGCGCCCACAGGTCCTTGCTCATCGCGTTGTTGTCACCGTAGATGGTGCGCGCCTGATCCTGCAGCTTGGACTGGACGTCAGTGAAGGCCTTGATGTTGCCTTCGAGATACTTGCCCATCATGCCCTGCATCGCGTTGCCGTAGAAACGGATCATCTGCGACAGCAGGTCGGACGTGAACATCGGCACACCTTCGCTTTCCTCTTCGATGATGATCTGCAGCAGGATGCTGCGCGTCAGGTCATCACCAGTCTTGGCGTCGACCACCTGGAACTCTGCGTTTTCCAGTACCAGCTCTTTCACATCCGACAGCGTGATGTAGGAACTCGTGCGCGTATCGTACAGCCGGCGGTTGGGATATTTCTTGATGAGCCGGTTGGTTGAACTCGTTCCCTCTCGGCTTTCAGCAGCACTCATTCTTTGTCGTCCTCACTCGTTGGCCCAACCTCGGGGCGGTGGGTTCCGCCCACTACATTTGATGATACAGCAAGCAAAGGCCTCATGCGGCAGTGCCGCATGAGGCCTTTGATCGAAGCTTTTCAGTGGCTTACTGGTAGTTCAGCCCGCCATTGATGTTCAGCGTGGCGCCGGTCACGTAGCCCGCCATATCGGAGGCGAGATAGGACACCGCAGCCCCGATTTCCTCCGGCGTGCCCAGACGCTTCATCGGCACGGTATCGATGATGCTCTGGCGGACGTCCTCACGGATCGACATCACCATTTCGGTACCGATGTAGCCCGGAGCGATTGCGTTCACGGTCACGCCCTTGGTCGCCATTTCTGCGGCCAGTGCCTTGGTGAAGCCGATCACGCCGGCCTTGGCAGCCGAGTAATTGGTCTGGCCGGCCTGGCCCTTGACGCCATTGACCGACGAAATGTTGATGATGCGCCCCCAGCCCCGCTCGGCCATCTTCGCCGCAACCGGATGGGTGACATTGAACAGGCTGTCCAGATTGGTGGTCAGCACCGCATCCCACTGCGACTTGTCCATCTTGACGAAGAACTTGTCACGGGTGATGCCGGCATTGTTCACCACCACGGACAGCGGTCCGATTTCCTGCTCGACCTTCTCGATCATGGCCTTGCAGGACTCGTAGTCCGACACGTCGCCTTCGGCGGCCTTCATGTCAAAACCTTCGGCCTGCATCTTCGCCAGCCATTCGTCCTTTTGAGGGAATGCCGGCAGACAGTTGGCCACGACAATGAAACCGTCCTTGGCCAGCGCCTTGCATATTGCGGTACCCAGACCACCCATTCCCCCGGTTACAAGGGCTACTTTTTGCGTCATGTCGTCATCTCCCAGCCAGCTGCGTAAAAGACCTTCCACTCCCGCTGGACGGAGTGGAAGGTGTGCGCGGACCTTCCGCGCTGGCGGTCAGGACATATGCTGGCCGCCATTGATTGCAATATTGGCGCCGGTGACGAAGGCTGCTTCGTCCGACGCCAGGTAGGCCACAAGGCCTGCGATCTCCTCCGGCTTGCCCAGGCGCGACACCGGAATCTGCGGCAGGATCTTGCTGTCGAGAATGTCCTGCGGAATCGCCATCACCATCTTGGTGCCGATATAGCCCGGCGAAATCGTGTTGACCGTCACGCCACTGCGCGCGACTTCGAGCGCCAGCGCCTTGGTGAAGCCGTGCATGCCGGCCTTGGCGGCCGAATAGTTGGTCTGGCCGAACGCACCCTTGGATCCGTTCACCGACGAAACGTTGATCACGCGGCCCCACTTGCGCTCGGTCATGCCGTCGATCACCTGCTTGGTCATGTTGAAACACGAGTCGAGATTGGTACTGATCACCGCCTGCCAGTCTGCCTTGGTCATCTTCTTGAAGGTCATGTCGCGGGTGATGCCGGCGTTGTTGACCAGCACATCCACCGGGCCGACCTCGCGGGTAACCGTCTCCACGCATGCCTTGCAGGAGTCAAAGTCCGACACGTCGCACGGGTAGGCCCTGAAGCCGTAACCCATGTTGTTCATGGTCTGCATCCATTCACCTGCCTTGGTGTTGCCGGGACTGTGCGTGGTCACCACGCGATAGCCCAGTGCCGCGAGCTTGATGCAGACCGCTTCACCCAGCCCACCCATACCTCCGGTTACCAGTGCGACTCGTGCCATTTCCTTGTCTCCTCTTTATTAGTCGAGGGTATCGCTTCCGCAGCCCCCCTCATAAGGCTGCCATCGTTCATGCCGTTGCGCCGCCTTTCACATAACGTCCGGGTGCGGGTTCGATGGCGGGGTGACGCTTGTTGCCCGCTTTTACAGGCGGCGCCACCCTCGCACCCGATCTTTCGATCAGCCATTCAATGTAGTGCTTCCACCAGCTGCCGGGGCGCTCGGTTGCATTTGAACGCCACTCCTGCGCGGTCGGTTCGTGGCCGCCAACCCAGTACGAGCGCTTGTTCTTCGATGCCGGATTGATCGTTCCGGCGACATGGCCACTCGCACCAAGCACGAAGGTGGTGTCGCCGCCGAGCAGGCCGCGTGCCAGATAGGCACCGGTCCACGGCACGATGTGATCCTCGACGGTCGCCAACAGATAGGCCGGCGCGTCCACCTTGCCGAGGTCGAGGCGTACGCCCATCACGTCCAGCTTGCCCGGCACGCGCAGGCTGTTTTCGAGATAGAGGTTGCGCAGGTACCAGGCCAGAAAGGGGCCGGGCAGATTGGTGCTGTCGCAGTTCCAGTGCAGGATGTCGAAGGCGGGCGGCGTTTCGCCCTTCAGATAGTTGCCGACCACGTAATTCCAGATGAGGTCGTTCGGGCGCAGGCTGCTGAAGGTCTGCGCCAGTTCGCGCCCGTTCAGCAGACCACCGCGGCCTATCGTGGATTCGCGCGCCGCCACCATGCCTTCGTCTATCAGGCAGGCCAGTTCGCCGGCATCGGAAAAATCGAGCAATGTGGTCAGCAGCGCCACACTGGCCACCGGCTTCTCGCCGCGCCCGCAGGCAACCGCCAGGGCCGAGGTCAGCACGGTGCCGCCGACGCAGAAGCCCATGGTGTTCGGCTGCGGGTCACCGCTGATGTCGCGCACCACATCGAGCGCCGTCAGCGGACCGAGGCGCAGATAGTCTTCCCAGGTCAGGTGGGCCAGCGACTTGTCCGGATTGCGCCAGGACACCAGGAACACGGTGATGCCCTGCTCCACCAGGAAGCGCACCAGGGAATTTTCCGGTTGCAGGTCCATCAGGTAGTACTTGTTGATGCACGGCGGCACGATCAGCAGCGGCTTGGCGTACACCTCGCTGGTCTGCGGCGCGTACTGGATCAGCTGGATCAGTTCGTTTTCGAACACCACCGAACCCGGCGTGACCGCCAGATTGCGGCCGACTTCGAACGCGCCCGGCGCCGACATCGAAATGTAGCCCTGCTGCAGGTCGCGCAGCAGGTTTTCCATGCCGCGCCGGATGCTTTCGCCTTCGGTCCGCAGCGCGGTCTGGATGAATTCGGGATTGGTCGCCGCAAAATTCGCCGGCGACATGGCTTCTATCATCTGCTTGGACAGGTAGCGCAGCCTGTCCTTGGCACGGCCGTCGGCGACCGGGGCGGCCTCGACACAGTCGCGCACGAAGGCGGAATTGACCGCGTAAGCCTGGCGCAGGTAATCGAAGTAAGGACTGTTCGACCACTCCGGTGCACGAAAGCGCCGATCGGCGGGGTCGAACGGCACCACCGGCGCGGTGGTCGTCGTTTCGCCCGGATTGCGCTGGCTGAATGCCTGCCAGAGTTTCTGCTGGTTCTCCACCCACTGTTGCTGCAATGCAGAAAACTGTGCAGCTTCCGGCGCCGGAAAGCTGCCGGCGGCGGTCGGCGCATGCGTTGCGAACGTGGCTTGCTGACGCGCCACGAAATCGCTGAAATTGCGCCCCATGGCCTGTATCAGGGCGTTCCAGTCCGGAGTGCCATCACCGCCAACGGGCGGAACGGACGTTTCAGGCGCTGCTGATTCGCTGCTCATCAAACTCAACCCCTGTCGTTCTCAATGCCTCAACCGTTTTTTGGCGTCTACGGGAATCTACGTCAAGCTTGCCGGTCACGCATGCGCGCGTCGAGCATAGCAGCGCTGTACGGCCCCGGTGCAAGGCGGTCGGATGCGCTTTTTCAGCATCTGCCAGCGCACGAATTGTTGCATCGCACAAAAACAGTGTCAATCCCGGCAATCAACCGTGCCATCGACGGCCGGAGCACAAGGAGGAATGAAGGATGTACATCGTTGCAATAGCGTGGGTTTACGTCGCGCTGATGATGGCGATCACCGAACAGTCGGTCATCGCCGGCGTGATGACCTTCCTGTTCTACGGACTGGCGCCACTCGCCCTCTTCCTGTGGATTTTCGGCACGCCGGCCCGACGCCGCGCCGCGGCGCGGCGGCCGGCGAACGACAACGACGCGTCAGTGGGCGTAGCCGTCGATCAGGTGGTGGATCAGCACGATGCTGCCCACGCCGGCGGAGATCAGGAACACCTGCTGCACCGTGGCGCCGAGTTCGGCACGCCGGTGCAGGCCCGGAATGAGATCGGCCACAGCAATGTAGATCATGCTCGCAGCACCGATGCACAACAGGTAGGGCACGGCGGCCGTCACCTGTGACAAGGCGAAGTAGGCCCCCACGGCACCGACCAGGGTCGCCATGCTGGACAGCAGGTTGAATGCCAGCGCACGCAGCCGGCTCATGCCTGAATGAAGCAGCACCACGTAGTCGCCGACCTCCTGCGGGATCTCGTGCGCCACGATGGCAGTTGCCGTCACGACGCCGAGCTGGATGCTCTGCGAGAACGCCGCCGCGATCAGCACGCCGTCGACGAAGTTGTGGAAGGTGTCGCCGATCAGAATCAACGAAGCACTGCGCAGCGATTCAGCGCTGCCCATGGTATCGGCACGCGCATGACCGTGGTGATGCCCATGGCCGTGATGGGCGTGCGCATGGGCATCATGTTCATG
>DATCUL010000499.1:0-8528 GCA_036567405.1 Methyloversatilis sp.
CCCCGGCTCGCCTGAGCACGGCGCGCTCGTGCGCCGCCGCCGGGCCCGCCCGGCACACCCCTTCTGCACCGACACCGCGTGGCAACGACCGCACGCACCAGTCTTCGTCCATCAGGAACGGGTTCATACCGATGAAACAAAATGCCATTGCCTCCGGGGCCACATTCGCCCTGGTGGTCCTGATCGCCGCACTTTCCCTTGGCGTGCCGGTCGCCGAAGCCGCCGGGCGATACACGCTGGACGAGCTCAAGGCACTCGCACTGCAGGCCAATTCCTCACTCGGTGCAGCCCGCGCCGACGTAGATGTCAGCCGTGCCGAAACACTGACCGCGCGGGCCTACCCCAACCCGGAAATCGAGATCGGTGCCGGCGATCGCAATGCCCGCGGCCCCGGACTGGCGCCCGGCACGCTGGGCAGCGTCACGCTGAGCCAGCGCTTCGACTACCCGTCGCAGCGTGAAGCGCGGATGCGCGTCGCCGAAGCCGGCGTGACCTCGGCACAGCACGGCGCCCGTGCTTTCGAGGTCGCGCTGCTGGCGCAGCTCAAGCAGGACTTCTACGCCGTGATCCGCTTCCAGGGCGAGCTGCGTGCCGCGCAGGAGGATCTGGAGCTGGCACAGGCCATCCGCCGCCGGGTCGAGGTGCGGGTCAACACTGGAGAGGCGCCGCGCTATGAACTGATCAAGGCCGATACCGAACTTCTGACCGCGCAAAAGAACGCCGCTGCCGCCGGACTGCGCGTCGAGCAGGCGAAGGCACGCCTGCGCGCGCGCATCGGCGGCACGCTGCCGGCCGACTACGAACTGGAGGGCAGCCTGGTCAGCGATGTCACGCTGCCGCCGCTCGAGCGGCTGCGCGACGACATGCTGGCGCGCAATCCGGAAATCGCCCGCGCACGAACCGACATCGAACGCGCCGGCCAGCAGCTGGAACTGGAGCGGCTGCGCCGGGCGCCCGAAGTAGCGCTCAAGCTGGGGCAGGATCGCGACCCCGAATACGACGCCACACGCATTGGCGTGGCCGTGACCATCCCGCTGTTCGACCGCCGCCAGGGACCGATCGCGCAGGCCGGTGCCGAACTTGCTCGCAACCGGCTGGCACTGGAGGGCCGGACTTTCGAGCTGCAGCAGCAACTCGACGTTGCCTATCGCCAGTACGAACTGTCGCGCAACCAGGTTAGCGCGCTGGAGACCGGCATCGTGCGCGAAGCCGAAGCGGCGCTGAAAGTGGCCGAAGCGGCCTACCGCTTCGGCGAGCGCGGGATTCTCGACTTTCTCGACGCGCAGCGCGTGTTCCGCGCCGCACGCAACGAACTGATCGTCGCGCGCTACGAACTGAGCGCCGCCCTCGCCGAAATCGAACGGCTGGGCGCGATGCCCTGAGCGCGGCCGGCGAACACACCCATTCAAATTCCAGCCCGGAACCCGATCATGACCCTTCCCTCCCTTCCGCTGCTGTGCGCCGCGCTGCTCGGCGCCAGCCTGCTGCTGCCGGCCTGCACCCAGCCCGAGAAGACACCACCCGCCACTGCCACGGCAGCCGCCGACCCGGCAGTAGTGCGTGCCGGCAACAACCTCGGCAACATCATCAGGACCGGCGCCGTCGGCATCGCCGAGCTGTCGGACACCCTGCGCGTTGCCGGCCAGGTCGATTTCGACGAACAGCGCATCACGCGCATCGGCGCCACGGTGACCGGCCGGGTGACCGAACTGCAGGCCACGCTCGGCCAGCAGGTCAGCGTCGGCCAGACGCTGGCGGTACTCAACAGCACCGAACTCGGCGCCGCCCAGCTCGCGTGGATGAAGGCGCGCGCGCAGGCGCAGCTGAACGAACGCAATGTCGAGCGCGCGCAGCAGCTGTTCGCCGCAGACGTGATCGGCAGCGCCGAACTGCAGCGGCGCGAGAGCGAACTGGCGATTTCGCGCGCCGAGCAGCGCGCCGCGGCCGACCAGCTGCGCGTGCTTGGCGTGTCGTCCAAGGCGCTGGACAAGCTGTCCGGCACCGGCGCGATCAATTCGGTGTCGCCGGTGGTCGCCACCATGGCCGGCACCGTGGTCGAGCGGCGCGTCACCCAGGGCCAGGTCGTGCAGCCGAGCGAAGTCATGTTCTCGGTGGCCGATCTGTCACGCGTCTGGGTCGTGGCCGAGGTACCCGAGCAGCAGGCGGCGCTGGTGCGCCCGGGGCAGAACATACAGGTCGACATCCCGGCACTCGAACAGCGCCTGACCGCCAAGCTCATCTTCATATCGGACACCGTCAATCCGGTCACCCGCACGGTCACGGTGCGCAGCGAACTGGACAACGCCGACCGCCGGCTCAAGCCGGCCATGCTGGCCACCGTGCTGATCGAGGCACGTCCGACGCCGCGCCTTGTCGTGCCCGGAACGGCCGTGGTGCGCGAGGACAACAAGGACTACGTGTTCGTTGAAACCGCCCCGTCCGAATACCGGCTGACCGAAGTCAGGCTGGGCGCGGCCATCGGCAATGTCCGGCCGGTCACCGGCGGCCTCGACGAAGGCACGCGCATCGTCACCGACGGTGCGTTCCACCTGAACAACGAACGCAAGCGCAAGGAACTGGAATGACTGCGGCAACCGGACCTTTCCCGAAACCGACCCGACTGGATCAGCCATGATAGAAGCCCTCGTGCGCGGGGCGCTGAAGCAGCGCCTCGTGATCGTCGTCGTCGCGCTGTGCCTGCTGGCCTTCGGGCTCGACGCGGCACGCAAGCTGTCGGTGGACGCCTTCCCCGACGTGACCAATGTTCAGGTGCAGATCGCCACCGACGTGTCCGGCCGCTCGCCGGAGGAAGTCGAGCGCTTCGTCACCGTACCGCTGGAAATCGGCATGACCGGCCTGCCCGGACTGATCGAGATGCGCTCGCTGAACAAGCCGGGGCTGTCGCTGATCACGCTGGTGTTCACCGAACAGACCGACGTGTATTTCGCGCGCCAGCTGGTGATGGAGCGCCTGCTCGAGGTGCGCGACCGCATGCCGGCCGGCGTGGTGCCGGTGCTCGGCCCGGTATCCACCGGTCTGGGCGAGGTGTACCAGTACACGCTGACCCGGCCGGACGACGGCGGACGCGAACTGACGCAGGACGAGCTGACGCAACGACGCATCGTGCAGGACTGGGTGGTGCGGCCGCTGCTGCGCTCGACGCCGGGCGTCGCTGAAATCAACTCGCAGGGCGGCTATGTCAAGCAGTACAAGGTGCTGGTCAATCCTGACCGGCTGCGCCACTACCATCTGACCATCAAGGACGTGTACGAGGCGCTGGCGCGCAACAACGCCAACGCCGGCGGCGGCGTGCTGCCGCAGAACGCCGAACAGTACCTGATCCGCGGTGTCGGCCTGATCCGCAGCCTGGATGACATCCGGCTGATCGTCGTGAAGGAGGCCGCCGGCACGCCGGTCTATATCCGCGACGTCGCCGAGGTCGGCTTCGGGCATGCAGTGCGGGTCGGCGCACTGGTGAAGAACGGCAGCACCGAGGCGGTCGGCGGCATAGTCATGATGATGGCCGGCGGCAATGCGAAAGCCGTGGTGTCGGACATCAAGGCCAAGGTGGACCAGATCAACCGCGACAACATGCTGCCCGACGGCCTGAAGATCGAGCCCTACTACGACCGCAGCGAACTGGTCGATGCGGCGCTGCATACCGTGATCAAGGTGCTGATCGAGGGCGTCATCTTCGTCGTCATCGTGCTCTACCTGTTCCTCGGTGACCTGCGTTCGAGCGCCATCGTGATCGCCACGCTGGTGGTGACGCCGCTGGTCACCTTCATCGTGATGAACCAGATCGGACTTTCGGCCAACCTAATGTCGCTCGGCGGGCTGGCCATCGCCATCGGCCTGATGGTCGACGGCTCGGTGGTGGTGGTCGAGAACGCCTACGAGCGGCTCGGGCATGCCACGCAGGAGGGGGAAAGCCGCGTGCGCATCGTCCTGTCGGCGGTGATGGAAGTTGCGACGCCGGTCATCTTCGGCATCGGCATCATCATTCTGGTGTTCCTGCCGCTGATGACGCTCGCCGGCATGGAAGGCAAGATGTTCGCGCCGATGGCCTACACCATCGCCATCGCGCTCGCGGTGTCGCTGGTGCTGTCACTGACGCTGACGCCGGTGCTGTCGAGCTATCTGCTCAAGGGCGGCGCCGATCACGACACCCGGCTGATCGCGCTGCTGAAGAAGCCCTATGTGCCGATGCTGGAATGGGCGGTCGCCAACAGCCGGAGGACGGTGTCGATCGCCGTGCTCGCCTTCATCGCCGCGCTCGGCCTGCTGCCCTTCCTCGGCACCGCCTTCATTCCGGAAATGAAGGAAGGATCGGTGGTGCCGGCGATGGACCGCGTGCCCAACATTTCGCTCGATGAATCCATACGCATGGAGCGCGAGGCGATGCGGCTGGTGATGGAGGTGCCCGGCGTGAAGTCGGCGGTGTCGGGGGTCGGCCGCGGCGAGTCGCCGGCCGATCCGCAGTCGCAGAACGAATCGACGCCCATCGTTTCGCTCAAGCCGCGCAGCGACTGGCCCGACGGCTGGACGCAGGAAGACATCCAGGACGCGATTCGCGACAAGCTCAAGGCGCTTCCGGGCGTGAACATCGTGATGGCGCAGCCGATTTCCGACCGGGTCGACGAAATGGTGACCGGCGTGCGCGCCGACGTCGCGGTCAAGATCTTCGGCTACGACCTCGACCTGCTGCGCGACAAGGCGAACGAGATCGCGCGTGTCGCGCGCAGCGTGCCGGGCGCGCAGGAAATAAAGATCGAGCGTGTGACCGGCCAGCAGTACCTGACGATAGAGATCGACCGGCCGGCGATCGCCCGCCACGGTCTGAATGTGGCGGACGTGAACGACCTGATCGAAGCGGCGATCGCCGGCCGCGAAGTCACCGACGTGTTCGAGGGCGAACGCCGCTTCACTGCGGTGGTGCGCCTGCCGGAACGCTTCCGCAACGACATCGAAGCCATCCGCAACATGCTGGTGACCACCGCCGAAGGCGTGCAGGTGCCGCTGTCCAGCCTGGCGACCATCGACGTGCGCGACGGCCCGGCGCAGATATCGCGCGAAACCGGCAAGCGGCGCATCGTGGTCGGCGTCAACGTGAAGGACCGCGACCTCGGCGGCTTCGTCGCCGAATTGCAGCAGAAGGTCGGCCAGGAGGTGCGGCTGCCCGAAGGCTACTACTTCGAGTGGGGTGGCCAGTTCCAGAACATGGAGCGCGCGCTCGGGCATCTGGCCATCATCGTGCCGATCACGGTCGGCGCCATCTTCTTCCTGCTGTTCCTGCTGTTCGGCTCGCTACGCTTTGCCGCGCTGATCATCACGGTGCTGCCGTTCGCGTCGATCGGAGGCGTGATCGGGCTGTTCGTCAGCGGCGAGTACCTGTCGGTGCCGGCCTCGGTCGGTTTCATCGCGCTGTGGGGCATCGCGACGCTCAACGGCGTGGTGCTGGTGTCCTACATCCGCAACCTGCGCGACGAAGGCATGGCGCTGATGCAGGCGGTGGTGCACGGCGCGCGCATGCGCTTCCGGCCGGTCATGATGACGGCCACGGTGGCCATGCTCGGCCTGGTGCCCTTCCTGTTCGCGACCGGGCCCGGCTCGGAGGTGCAGCGGCCGCTTGCCATCGTGGTGATCGGCGGCCTGATCAGCTGCACGCTGCTGACACTCATCGTGGTGCCGGCGCTATACACCTGGTTCGACGACAAACCTTTCGAAGCCTGATCCGGCTCCGGATCGAGGAGAGACGACATGAAGGAAATCCGCGCCATCATCCGCCCGAACAAGCTGTCCAGGCTGCGCGCCACACTGCGCGAAATGCCCGGCTTTCCGGGCATGACGGTCAGCAAGGTCGAGGGCTTCGGCGCACCGAGCGAACACGCACCGCACAACATCCGGGAAGAGCTGACCGACTACTCGGCCAAGGTGCGCATCGAAATCATCGCGCCCGACGACAAGGTGGACGAGATCGTGCGCCGCATCGTCAGCGTCGCCTGCACCGGCCAGACCGGCGACGGCCTGCTGTGGGTGGTGCCGGTGGACCGTGCGGTGTTCATCAACAAGACGACGGTCGGGTCACCGCACGGATAGGTTCAGCGCACCGTGTAGCCACGTGCCTCGAGGCAGGCGCTCATCGCGCGGAGATAGGCTGCCCGACTTGATTCGGCCTGTGACGGCGGCACGCCGCCAGACACGCGTGTCGGATCGTAACCGGTCTGGCCGGACGCCCATTCATGGCATTCGAAACGATCGGTGGCCTGCTGCTCCGCCGACTGCTTCATCTTCGGATAGATGAAAAGATTGTCCGGCGAGGTCGGCGCGGGCGGTGCCGACTCGACACCTTCGGGCGGATCGATCACCACGAAGCCGTTGCCGAGGCGCTCGTAGTAGATGTCGTTGTAGCGATAGTACGGATGTCCGCCGATCTCGAACGTCAGGTAGCCGTACGGCAGCACGCTGATGAAGGCACCGACCGGCGGCGTCACAACCATGAACCGGTGGCCCAGCGGCCGGTACCATGTGCCCCGGGAAAAGTAGTAATTGCGGTCATTGTGCGGGACGACATGCGCCTCGCGCGGAAGACGGGGCACGATGACGCCGCGCCCCGGATGAATCGGAACGGGTCGCGGTACGCGCGCGTCCGGCGCCGGACGCCGGTCCGGGCCATCGGGCCCCGCACGATCGGCGAACGCTCCGGTACTGCCGACAAGCGTTGCGGCATACAGCATGCCGGCGATGAAGCCGGTCCGGACTCGACGGGTCTGCATGACTTGATCCTCCCTGAAATGCATTCAGCGCACTGTGTAGCCGCGGCCTTCGAGGCATGCGCTCAGCGCCCGACGGTAACGGGTTGCCTGCTCCGCCTCGGCCGCCTGGCGCCGGACATCGCGCTCGGCATAGGCCTCCTCGATGCGCTGCGCCTGCGCCTCGCGCGAGGCATCGGCAGCGGCACCCGCCGCCGCGCCGATGACTGCGCCCACGGCGGCAGCCTCACCCGAGTGATGGGGGTTTGCGACCACGGCACCGATCACCGCACCGGAAATGGCGCCTGTTACCGGACCGGTTCCGGTCGGCGGATCGGGCTCGACATGCGGCACCGGCGCCGATGTGCCGTAACTCGTGGCCGGATCAAAGCCCGATTCGCGCACCGCCCACTCATGACACTCGAACCGGTCGCGCCGCAAGGTCGCCTCGCTCTGTCCGCGCGCCGGATGGATCTCGATATCGGTGATCTGCGACGCAGCCGCTCCGGCAGCGGGTGCAACAGGCAGCGGCTCCGCGTCCGACCGCGTCGCGCACGCGGCGAGCAGAGCGGTGACCAGCAGGACCAACCCGCGACAACGCCGGCTGCCGAAGCTGCAAAGAACATGCAGAGTCATGGACGTCCTTTCTGGCGCGCCGCAGACACTCCGGCCGGATTGCTTCAAGGGCGCTTTCCATCGCGGCATGCCGACACTGCATTCTCGACAGATGCCGCGCCCGGGTCTTGATGACAGTCAACCGCTGAACCGATGCTGCCGGTTTGATGGTCTGACTGCGACCCCGGTGCCGGATCAGCGGGTGATCAGCAAGGCCTCCAGTCCCAGCCGCTCGCGCAGCGTGCGTGCTGCGCTCTGTGCGGCGTCACGGCTGGCAAACGGACCGGCCTGCACGCGGTGGCGCATGCCATCGCTCGACACCGAGACCTGCTCGGTCAACCCGGTCAGTGCCTCGGCGGCACGGCGCGACAGTGCCTGCGCGTTGTCGAGCGCGCTGAAGGCACCGAGCTGCAGCCAGTGGCTGCCAGTCGGCGCCGTCCCGGCGGCCAGCGTCGCCACCACGTCATCCCGGGGCGCCGGAGACGTCTGTGCGGCCGGTGTCTGCGCAGGCACCGGCCGGTCGATCACAGGCTGTCCGGCGGCGCGCCTGGCCAGCAGGTCGGCCGGACTGCCCGGCGCGAAGACCGCCTCGACCTCGACCTCGGTGCTGCCCTGCGCGGCGTAGCCGAGCTTGGCCGCAGCTGTCCAGGACAGGTCGATCACTCGACCCGGCTTGAACGGACCGCGGTCGTTGATGCGCACCACCACCGAACGCCCGTTGCCCGGATTGGTCACGCGTGCGTAGCTGGGAATCGGCAACGTCGCGTGCGCGGCGGTCATGCCGTACATGTCGTAGATTTCGCCGCTGGACGTCTTCTGGCCATGGAACTTGCGGCCGTACCAGCTGCCGCGGCCACGCTGGCGGAACGGGCCGGGTTCGGTCATCGGCACGAACTGCATGCCGAGCGCGCTGTACGGCCGGTTGGCGAAGCGGTGCATCGGTTCCTCGCGCGGCGTCGCGTCGGGAATGGTGGCCAGCGCAGCCTCGTCCGGCGGATTGTCGCCCGGACCGTCGTCGAGATAGTAGCCACCGCCCCGTTGCGCCGCCGGTTTCGGCGCAACGACAGCCGGACGTGCCGGTTCGCTGACGACCGGTCCTGGCTCGGGTGCGGGCGCCGGCGCGCCGGCGCAACCGGCGAGCACGGCCAGAGCGACCAGAAC
>DATCUL010000500.1:0-4493 GCA_036567405.1 Methyloversatilis sp.
CCTATGTCCATGAATTCCTGGTCATGCCCTCGCGCAACATGATCGAGGCGGATGCCGACTTTGCGGTCTGCTGTGCTGTACCGGTCGACGCCCCGGGCATCACCATTGTCGCGCGCCCCGCAGGGCGGCCGGGCGAGAAGCCCGAGCACGGCTCTCCGCTGTTCTCGCGCCGCTACGGCCAGTCCACCGGTGTGGTCATCTTCGACAAGGTGTTCGTGCCCTGGGAACGCGTGTTCCTGGCCGGCGAATGGGAGCACTCGGGCGCCGTGACCTACAACTACGCGACACATCACCGCCACAGCTGCATCGCCGCCCGGGCCGGTTTCGGCGATCTGCTGATCGGCGCCGCCGCGCTGATGTGCGAAGCCAACGGACTCGATCCGGACCGCAAGGCCAATCTGCGCGATCCGATGGTCGAACTGATCAAGATCACCGAGGGTTTTTACGCCTGCGGTGTCGCGGCCAGTGTCTATGCCGCGCCGGACCCGTATTCGAAGACCTTCATGCCGGAACCGGTGTTTTCCAACATCGGCAAGCTGCTGCTGTCCACGCAGATCTACGACATGCACCGTCTGGCGCACGAGGTGTCGGGTGGGCTGATCGTCGCGCTGCCCGGGCCGGACGAGGACCACAACCCGGCCACCGCGGCGACGCTGGCCGAAGTGCTGCGCGCCAATCCGGACATCCCCTACGACAAGCGGATCGAGGTGGCGCGCTTCATGGAGGATCTGACCGCGTCCTACCAGGGCGGCTGGTATTCGCTGATCAGCCTGCATGGCGGCGGCTCGCCGACTGCGCTGAAGCAGGAGATCTGGCGCAACTACCCGGTCGGCGACAAGGTCGATCTGGTCGAGCGACTGCTCGATCGCGGCGTGCTCGCCGATGACACGCGTTCGATCACGCGCAACAGGCAGCCGGGTCGCTGCTGCGATGCCGGCTGCAGCCAGCCCGGACAGGCGGTGATGGTGCCGCTGCCCGCATCCCGGAAGGACGGGGCGTAAGGACTCGCGGTACAGGAGGACATCGATATGAGAATCAAGCCATCCGATTCCCTGCTGCTGGTCATCGACCTGCAGGAACGGCTGCTGCCGGCGATCGACGACGGCGAGGCAGTGCTGGCGAACGCGACCTGGATGGTCGATGTCGCGCAGGCGATCGGTGTACCGGTGCTGGCGACCGAGCAGTATCCGCAAGGTCTGGGGCTGACCGAACCTGCGCTGCGGACGCGCCTTCCCGACGGCAGCATCGTGCAGAAGACGCACTTCTCGGCGCTGACCGAAGGCGTGCTGCTTCAATCCCGTGAAGCCGGGCGCAAGCAGTGGGTCGTGGTGGGCACCGAAGCGCATGTCTGCGTGCAGCAGACGGTGCTCGACCGCCTGGCCATGGGGCGCCAGGTGTTCGTCGTCGAGGACGCGATCGGCTCGCGCCGTCCGCGCGATAAGGAACTGGCGCTGCAGCGCATGCAGCAGAACGGCGCAGAGATCGTCACCCGCGAAATGGTCGCGTTCGAGTGGCTGGAGCAGGCCAACACGCCGATGTTCCGCGACGTGCTGAAGCGCTTCCTCCGCTGACCGGATTCGCGGTGCGTCGTGACATGAAAAAGCCTCCGTTACGGAGGTTTTTTCATCTGCGGCTTCAGGCGTCCGCGGCTTTTTCCGCCGCCATCTCGGCGCGTACGGCGTCCATGTCCAGCGCGCGTGCCTGGGCGATCAGCTGTTCGAGTTGCTGGCCCGGCAGTGCGCCGGCCTGCGAGTAGAGGATGATCTGGTCGCGGAACAGCATCAGCGTCGGGATCGAGCGGATGCCGAATTCGGCCGCGATGCCCTGTTCGACCTCGGTATTCACCTTGGCGAACACGATGTCCGTGTGCTTTTCCGACGCGGCTTCGAAGACCGGGGCAAAATTGCGGCAGGGGCCGCACCACGGTGCCCAGAAATCGATGAGGACGAATGCGTTGTTTTCTATCGTCGTGTTGAAGGTGTCTGCAGTCAGTTCGAGGGCGGCCATGAGGGTCCTTGGATGCGGTCCGGGTGTGTGTCGTGCGGGTGCGAGGCGGCATGGTAGCCGATAGCGCAACTTACGTAGGGCGCTTTGCACCGAGTCCGACCGGTCCTCTGCACAAGGGTTCGCTGGTGGCCGCGCTGGCCAGCTGGCTGGATGCGCGCGCACATGGCGGGCAATGGCTGCTGCGCATCGAGGACGTCGATGCGCCGCGCTGCAGCAAGGCGGCGGCCGACACCATCCTGCACCAGCTCGAGGCGCTCGGCCTGCACTGGGACGGCGAACTGACCTGGCAGAGCCTGCGCACCGACCTGTATCGAGCTGCGCTCGACCGGCTGATCGCCGACGACTTCGCCTTCGCCTGCGCATGCTCGCGCCGCGATCTGGAAAGCCAGCCGCTGTCGCTTGACGGAACGCGCCGTTATCCGGGCACCTGTCGTGACCGTTTCGACGTCGAGCCGAGGGCCTGGCGCTTTCGCGTGCCGGAGGGCGAGATTGCGTTCGACGATCTGGTGTGCGGACGGCAGTCGATCAATGTCGCGTGCGATGTCGGCGACTTCGTGCTGTGGCGGGCCGACGGTTACTGCGCCTACCACCTGGCCGTGGTGGTGGATGACGCGGAGCAGGGCGTGACCGATGTAGTGCGAGGCACTGACCTGCTGACTTCGACGCCGCGCCAGATACTGCTGCAACGCGCACTGCGCGTGGCGCAGCCGCGCTACGCGCATGTGCCGCTGGTGCTCGATGCGCACGGCGAAAAACTGTCGAAGCAGACGCTGGCAAAGCCGCTCGATCCGCACGATGCGGTGTCCGATCTGGTCGAGGCGCTGCGTTTCCTGAACCACGCGCCGCCGCCCGAAGCCATCGCCGCCGGCCGCGATGCGCTGCTCGCCTGGGGCATCGCGCACTGGCAGCTGTCCGCGTGTGTCCGCGCACCCGCGACGATGTCGTCGTAGGAGCGAGCCATGCTCGCGATCGGGCCGTCGAACTGCACAGGGCGTGGATCAACGTGTGTTATCGCGAGCATGGCTCGCTCCCACAGCGGACGGTCAGCGCGGTTTTGTGGGAGCCATGGCCGCGATCCGGCGCGTGAATCGGCGACGCTAGCTCGCGCATCGCCCGCCGTCGCGGATGGCCCCTCTTCCCGTCCTTACCAGTGCGGCGGAATGTCCTGCTGCGGGTCGGCGCGTTCGCCGGCTGACTGGGTCTGCGACTGCATCTGCTGATAGACGTGGCGCAGTTGCTGCTGCAGCGACTCGATCTGCCGCTGCTGCTCGAACACCGTGCGGTTCAGTGCGTCCAGCATGTCGTCCATCAGCGTGACGCGAGCCTCCAGATTGTCGATGCGGTCGTCGGTGCGGTCGGTCATGGGGGGGATTCCGTTGAATGTTGTCGGGCGAGCGCCCAGGCGACGTGTTCGCGCACCAGTTCCGACGGGTGGTCAGCGCGGGTCGCCAGTGCGTCGCGCACGGTGGCCGACGGTGGCGCGTTGCCCAGTGCCACGGCGATGTTGCGCAGCCAGCGCACGTGGCCGATGCGGCGGATCGCGCTGCCGGCCAATCTGGCGTCGAACTCGGCCTCGGTCCAGGTGAACAGTTCGGCCAGCGTCGCGCGGTCCAGCCCGTTGCGCACCGCGAAATCCGGTTCCAGCGCGACCTGCGCATGACGGTTCCACGGACAGGTCAGCTGGCAGTCGTCGCAGCCGTAGATGCGGTTGCCGATCAGCGGCCGCAGCGCTTCCGGGATGGCGCCATCCAGTTCGATGGTGAGGTAGGACACGCACAGCCGCGCGTCGACCTGGTAGGGCGCGACGATGGCGCCGGTCGGACAGACGTCGATGCAGCGCGTGCAGGTGCCGCAGTGGTCGGCTTGCGGCCCGTCGGCCGGCAGCGGCAGGTTGGTGAACAGTTCGCCGAGGAAGAACAGCGAGCCGGCGTCGCGATGGATCAGCAGCGTGTGCTTGCCGCGCCAGCCGAGTGCGGCGCGGCGCGCGATCTCCACTTCCATCACCGGCGCCGAGTCGGTGAAGGCGCGGTAGCCGAAAGGTCCGACCACGCTTTCGATGCGGTCGGCCAGCGACTGCAGGCGGGCGCGCAGCACCTTGTGATAGTCGCGGCCGAGTGCGTAACGCGAGATGTAGGCGGCGTCCGGGTCATCAAGTACGGCCTGCGCGTCGTGCGCTTCCGGCCAGTAGGCCATGCGTGCGCTGATCACCGACAGCGTGCCGGGCACCAGCTCGGCCGGACGGGCGCGGGCGGCGCCGTGGCGTTCCATGTAGTGCATCTGCCCGTGACGGCCGGCGGCCAGCCACTGCATCAGCCGTGTCTCGGCTTCGCCCAGGTCGATGCCGGAAATGCCGATCGACGCGAAACCCAGTTCGCGGCCCCAGTTGCGTATGCGTGCCGCCAGTTCCTCCGGTGGGCAGGGCAGGGCCGCACTCATGCCGGTGCCGCACCGGTGCCGGTTGATAATGGCGGCTGTCCCGACAATCC
>DATCUL010000501.1:0-11803 GCA_036567405.1 Methyloversatilis sp.
GAGGCGGACGTGAAAGATCTCCAGACCGGCTTCGACGCGGTCGAGGAGCGTGCCCGCATCGAACTCGGTCTGGTCAAGCCGGGCGAGGTGTTCGTGCAGGTGCCCAACGGCAAGCCCTGAGGGCAAGCCCCGGGCGCACCGGTTCCGGGCGCCTTTTCCCGTTTTTCCGATGAATCCCCGTTTCAGCCCGGCCGGCGCAGCGTGCGCAGACCGCTGACGCGCTGTGCGAACCAGCCGCTGTCCAGCGTGTCGGTGCGCACGTACTTTCCGCGCGTGCTGGGCGCGTGGACGAAACGGCCGTCGCCGGCATAGATGCCCATGTGCGAGTATGGCTTGCCGCTGGTGTTGAAGAACACGAGATCGCCCGGCTGCAGCGCATCGCGCGCCACCGGCCGGCTCAGGCTGGCGATCTGCTCGGCATTGTGCGGCAGCTGCAGGCCGGCCACCTGCTCGTAGATCCAGCTCACCATGCCGCTGCAGTCCACCCCGCTGTCCGGATTGCGGCCGCCGAAACGGTAGTGGTTGCCAATCAGCGACAGTGCGTAGATGGCGGCTTCCTGGGCGTGTGCGTCGTCCGCCAGCTGCAGGCGGGCCGACGACGATGGTGTCACCTGTATCTGTGTTTGCGGCGGGGGCGGAACGGCGACTGGCACCTCGACGCTTTCGAGCGACGGCGTACTGCCGCAGCCGGCGAGCAGGAGTGTCAGCGCGAGCGCGGGAAGGCGGAAGCTAGTTGCGCTCAATCTCGATCTGCCCGCTGATCGACACCGTGACGCGCGATTCGCCGGCCTCGACCGGCATGTCGGCAACTGCCTCGGACATCGCCATTCGCGCCTTGACCATGGGGCGCGGCGGCGGCATGCCGGCGGTGTTGTTCACGTTCATCTGCAGGATGCGCCACGACTTGCCCAGCGACTCGGCCACGATCTTCGCACGCGCATTGAAGGCCGCGATGCCGTCCGCGATGGCTTCGTTCTCGGCCTGACGTGCCGCTTCCTCGCTCGGTTCCAGCGTCAGCTGGCCGACCGCCATCTGTGTCTGCAGCTTGCCCAGCAGTTCGGACAGCGCAGCCTGATCCTTCGATTCGAGCAGCAGTTCGGAACGCATGCGCCAGCTCTCTATGGTGCGGCCGTTCTTGCCATAGACCGGATAGGTCGAGGAGTTGCCGCTGCGTACCTTCACGCCGGCATAGGGGCGGGCGGTCGTGAGGGCGGACTGCATGACCGCATTGACCTTCTTCGCGAGTGCGCCGGGCGCGCTGTCGCCGGCTTCGATGAAGGCCTGGGCACGTGCCAGATCGTTCGGTGCGAGTCGCGAGGCTTCGGCATTCAGGTCGACGATGATGCCGCTGTGCCGAACCGGTGCGGGCTCACCCGCCTGCACGCCGCAGCTCAGGGCCGTCAGAATCAGCCATATCGGCAGCCGGACTGGATGTTTCATGCGCCTCTACCCCCACCTTCATCATGTCAGACGGGAGTATAACCAGCGCGCTGCCGCTGTCTGTCAGCGTTTGCGCCGGATTTCGCGCTCTTCGTTGCGGTCGATGCGTACCGGAACCTGCTCCGGGGTTTTTTCGTCGCCCAGCGCCGACAGCAGCGCCAGTGCGAGCAGTGCCAGGTAGGTGAGTACTGCTACGCCGGCGGCACTGCCGTTCATCGCGACCATGACGGCCGGAAGCACGTGGGCGCCGGTAAAAAGGAATCGGGTGCGTTCGGCCATGTCGATCTCCACGGAAAGGTCTGTCTCCGGAGTTATCGACGCGCGACCGGCCGATCTGAAGGTGGTTCAGTCGCCGTTCGTGAGCTTCAGCCGGTTGCGGTACATGTCGGCCTTCGCGACATACTGCGCCGCGCTTTTCATCAGTCCGGCCACTTCCTCGTCGGTCAGTTCGCGCACGATGCGACCGGGAGAGCCGACCACCAGCGAGCGTTCGGGGATGACCCGGCCCTCGGGAATCAGCGCGTTGGCGCCGATCAGGCAGTGGCGGCCGATCACGGCGCGGTTCATCACGACCGCCTTGATGCCGATCAGCGAGCCTTCGCCTATCGTGCAGCCATGCAGCATCGCGTGGTGGCCTATCGTGACGTCGTCGCCGATCTGCAGCGGCACGCCCTCGTCGATGTGCAGTACCGCACCGTCCTGCACATTGGTGCGTTCGCCGATCACGATGCGGTCGTTGTCGGCGCGTATCACGGCACCGAACCATACGTTGACGCCAGCTTTCAGTTCGGCGTTGCCGATCACCACGGCACCCGGTGCCACCCAGGTGGAGGGATGAAGCACGGGATGCTGATCGTCGATGCTGTAGATGCTCATGCTCGCTTCCGTGTGCCACGGACCGGGTCGCCGGTCGGGCAGGTCGTTGAAGGCGGACGCTTGACGTGCGCCGGCTTTTCTTTCGTGTTGCAATGCAAACAGGGCGCAATTGTAAGCGCAAGCGGGCACATGCTCGCAAGCGTGAAAACGCGGCGTACTTTTACCCACGGGATGCATGAAATGAACGAGGCACTGGTCAGATCGCTGGCGGAATTCGAGGCAGGACGCATCGACATGGACGCGCTGATCGCGGTCTGGCGACGTCACGGTTGCGAGGATGCGGCCATTCCGGAGAAATGGCGCGAGGTGCTGGACGGGCTGCTGATGCGGCTGGAGTCGGCGCGCCTGTTCTCGCAGGACAGCTGTTCGTTCAGCCGCAGCGAACTGCTGGCCACGATGCGCGAATGGCTGACGCGTGTGCAGGCACAGATGCAGGCCCAGCAGTAGTCCCGGTTCTTGCCTGCGGCGCCGGCAATCCGGTGGAGCCGGCATGACCGAATGCGACATGAGGCCGATCTGCGTAGGCGCTGTAAACGGAAAAAGGCGCCCGCAGGCGCCCTGGCAGCGGGTCAGAGCTTGCTTCTGACCACCTCGACCACACGGTCGGCTTCCGGCACCCATCTGGCGAGCAGGGCGTCTATTTCGGTCCGGCGCGAGGTGGCGAAATGGGCGTCCTTGATGCTCGGCACGTTGATGTCGACGTTCAGCGCCGCCGAGCGCAGCGCGGCCTGGGCCGCCAGCGCCGCGACGCCGGCATCCGACACCACGTTGCGGTTGCCCTTTTCGGCCGCGACCAGACTGAAGCCGATCACCCGGGCGCAGGCACGTGCGCAGGCCAGCGGCACATCGGTCGCCTGCTTAAGCGAATCCTGGATGGCCTGCGAACGGGCGGCCTTCTGTTCGTCGCTGTCCTTGGGCAGGCCGTAGGCCGACATCAGGCCATTGAAGGCCTCGATATCGGCGCGGATCATGTCGGTCAGCTCCTGGCGCAGCGTTTCGGCCTGCGCCAGCAGATCCTTCATGTCGCCCTCGACTTCGGCGTAGTTCTTCTTGCCTATGGTCAGGTTGCACACCATGCCCACCAGTGCGGCACCCATGCCGCCCATGATGGCGGCCGCGCTGCCGCCGCCGGGTGTCGGCGCGCTGCTGGCGAGATCGTCGAGAAATTTCCCGACGGTGTTGTCCTTGATCATCGTCATTCCGTTCAGCCCACCATGGTCTTGGCCATCGCGTAGATTTCCGACGCGTCCAGCGTGATGTCGTTGTTCTCGAACAGCCGCGCCACGCACGCGCGCTGCAGCGCGATCTTCAGCGCACCGAAGCCGATGGCGCCGAAAACCAGCTTGCCGTGCTTGTGCACGCCCTTGTCCATCAGGTCTATGCCTTCGATGCCGGCCGGCGGCGTCGCATTGGCGTCGGCCATCAGTTCGATGGTCGGGCTGTCCTTCCAGTGGCGTTCTTCCAGCAGCTGGATGCCGCCGGCACCGGTTGCGATGACGATGTTGGCGCCTTCGATGGCGCGGCCGCGCGCGTCGTTGTCGGCCGCCTCGGCCACGCCGACGTCGAGGTTGAACGATGCCTTCAGCTGTTTGGCGGCATCTTCGGCGGTGCCGAGCTTGCGCGACACCAGTGTCACCGACGCCCCTTCGCTGGCCAGCATCACGGCAGCCCGCGTGCCGACCGGGCCGGTGCCGCCGAGGATGACCACTTTCCGGTCCTTCAGTGCGCCGCGGTGACCGAGCCAGGCGACGCAGGCGGCGGCGGTGGTGTTCGAGCCGTTCGAATCCAGCATCACCGACACGCGGAAATTGCCGAAGAAGCGCTTCTTCACCGCCTTGAACAGCGCTTCGCCTTCGGCCATGTTGCTGCCGCCGATGAAGATCGCGGTGTTCTTCTTGTCCTTCGGCGCGCGCGTGAAGATCGTTCCGTCGACCATGGCACCGACGTTGTGCGGATGCACGCCGCCGTAGCCGATCACATGGTCGGCGCCGCCGTCGTGACAGACCACGTTGTCGAACACGGACGGATGTTCATCGGTATCGAATTGGTAGAGAAGTTTTTTCATTGTCTTGTCTCGGTGTCTGGATGGGCCGGTGCTGTGCCGGCGAATTCTGTCAGTTCACGGGCCTCAGGTCACCGTGTTGACCGGGCTGCCGCGGACGAAAGCCTCGACATTGTCGATCAACTGGTCGGCCAGAAACTGCATCGCGCCGTCGGATGCCCACGCGACGTGCGGCGTCAGTATGAAATTCGGCAGCCGCAGGTCGAGCAGCGGATTGCCTTGTTTCGGCGGTTCCTTCGTTAGCACGTCGAATCCGGCGCCAGCGATGATGCCCTCCTTCAGCGCCGTCACCAGGTCCTCTTCATTGACCAGACCGCCGCGCGCGGTGTTGATCAGGATGGCGCTGCGCTTCATCCGGCGGAACTGGGTCAGGCCGAACATGTTGCGGCTGTCCTCGGTCAGCGGGCAGTGCAGCGAAATGATGTCGGATTCGGCCAGCACCTGCTCGACCGGCGTGAATTCCACGCCCGGCGCCTTCGGACCGGGATGATCGGCGAACAGCACCTTCATGCCGAAGGCGCGGGCGATCTTCGCCGTGCCCTGACCGAGCACGCCTTCGCCGAAAATGCCGAGGGTGCTGCCGTACAGATCATGGATCGGGTGATCGAAGAAGCAGAACTGATCGACCTCCTGCCAGCGTCCGCGCTCGACGTCCTGACGATAGGCCAGGATGCTGCGGCGCAGCGCCAGGATGAGCGCGAAGGTGTGCTCCGGTACGGTATGTACCGCGTAGTTGCGGATGTTCGACACCACGATGCCGTGCTCGCGGCAGGACGGCACGTCGATCACGTCGTAGCCGGTGGCGGCGACGCCTATCATCTTCAGCTTCGGCAACTGCGCGAGCACGTCGCCGCGCAGCGGCACCTTGTTGGTGATGGCCACGGTGGCTTCGGTCAGCCGTTCGACGATCTGTCCGGGCGCGGTGGTGTCGTATTCCGCCCATGTGTGCGCAAAGGACGGGCGGCGTACGTCGGCTTTCAGCGTCGAGCGGTCCAGAAACACGACATGCTGGGACATGTTTTCTCCTCCTGCTGTGTTCCGATGAAAAAGGCCGGGCGGACCCGGCCTGCGGCACAGTGCAGTCCGCCTGCGCGGACTGCGCCGCTCAGCCCTCGTTCGGCGCGTGCGTGCGCCACCAGGTGGAGGCCGCCGCCACGCCGGAGCCCGGTGTGACCTTGATGCCGTTGTCGAGCATCGACATTTCCGCGCCGGCGATAGCGCTCATCAGCGACAGCGCGTTCAGGTCGCCGACGTGGCCGATGCGGAACACCTTGCCGGCCACCTTGGACAGCCCTGCGCCGAGCGACAGGTTGTAGCGGGCGTAGGCGTTGCTGATCACCTTGGTCGCGTCGAAACCTTCCGGTACGACGATGGCGCTGACGGTGTTCGAGTACCACTGCTCGTCATTGGCGCACAGCTTCAGGTTCCAGCCCTCGAGCACCGCCGCGCGTACACCGCGTGCCAGGTATTCGTGGCGGGCGAATACGTTTTCCAGGCCTTCCTCGAAAATCGTGTCGAGCGCTTCCCTCATGCCATACAGCATCGGAATCGACGGCGTGTAGGGGAAATAGCCGGTTGCGTTGCTGCGCTGCATGTCGCCGATGTCGAAGTAGCAGCGGCGCGACGTCGACGTTTCCATCGCCTTCAGCGCCTTCGGGCTCATGCCCAGGATGCCCATGCCGGCCGGCAGCATGAAACCTTTCTGCGAACCGGCCACTGTGCAGTCGACACCCCACTCGTCCATGCGGAAGTCGATGCTCACCAGTGAGCTGACCGTATCCACCATCAGCAGCGCCGGATGGCCGGCGTTGTCGATGGCCTTGCGTACCCGGCCGATGTCGCTGGTGACACCGGTCGCGGTTTCGTTCTGGCAGGCCAGTACGGCCTTGATCCTGTGTTCCTTGTCGGCGCGCAGCACTTCTTCGTACTGGTCGTAGGGCACGCCGGTGCCCCACTCGACGTCGATCACCTGGACTTCGAAGCCGAGGCGTTGCGTCATGTCGGCCCACAGATGGCTGAACTGTCCGAATCGCGAGCACAACACCTTGTCGCCGGGCGACAGGGTGTTGGTCAGCGCTGCTTCCCACATGCCGGTTCCGGAGGCCGGGAAGGTGAAGATGGTGCCTGCCGTCGTCTTGAAAACCTTCTTCAGGTCATTCAGTACCGACAGCGCAAGTTCCGGAAACTTGGGCGAACGGTGATCTTCCTGGGCCACCACCATGGCACGCAGGATGCGGTCCGGCGTGTTGGTGGGGCCAGGCACGTATAAGTGATTACGACCGGCGGTGCGCATAGATCAATCTCCTGAAATGAATGCGTTGGATATTGGGGATGCTGGAAAAGGGGTATCCGTTCATGGCGCTCACTTCCGGCCGTATACGGGGTGTGCGGCGCACAGCCGGCTGACGTCGGCCACGACGCGCGCGATCACCGCGTCGTCGTTCGGCGCTTCGAGAACGTCCACGATCAGGTTGGCAACTTGTTTCGCCTCGGCTTCCTTAAAGCCGCGGGTCGTCATGGCAGGGCTGCCGATGCGAATGCCACTGGTCACGAACGGCTTTTGTGGGTCGTTCGGAATGGCGTTCTTGTTGACCGTGATGTGCGCACGGCCGAGCGCTGCTTCTGCTTCCTTGCCGGTGATGTTCTTGGCGCGCAGGTCGACCAGGAACAGGTGCGATTCGGTCCGTCCGGACACGATGCGCACGCCGCGCTCGACCAGCGTTTCAGCCATCACTCTTGCGTTGTTCAGAACCTGCTGCTGATAGGTCTTGAATTCCGGCGCCGCGGCTTCCTTGAAGGCCACGGCCTTGGCGGCGATGACATGCATCAGCGGACCGCCCTGGATGCCCGGGAAGATCATCGAATTGATCTGCTTCTCGAATTCGGCCTTGGCCATGATCACGCCGCCGCGCGGGCCGCGCAGCGTCTTGTGCGTGGTCGAGGTGACGAAGTCGGCGATGCCGACCGGGCTCGGGTACAGGCCGGCCGCGACCAGGCCGGAGTAGTGCGCCATGTCCACCATCAGCCAGGCACCGACCGAGTCGGCGATTTCGCGGAAACGCTTGAAATCGATGTGCAGCGAGTAGGCGGATGCACCGGCCACGATCATCTTCGGCTTGTGTTCCTGCGCCAGCGCTTCGACCTGCTTGTAGTCGATCGCTTCGGTTTCCGGATCCAGGCCGTAGGCCAGACCCTTGTAGATCTTGCCGGAGAAGTTCACCGACGAGCCGTGCGTCAGGTGGCCGCCGTGCGCCAGCGACATGCCGAGAATGGCATCGCCCGGCTGCAGCATCGCCATGTAGACGCCGGCGTTGGCCTGCGAACCCGAGTGCGGCTGAACGTTTGCGTACTCGGCGCCGAACAGTGCCTTGAGGCGATCGATCGCCAGCTGTTCCGCGACGTCGACGAACTCGCAGCCACCGTAATAGCGCTTGCCCGGATAACCCTCGGCGTACTTGTTCGTCAGCACGGAGCCCTGGGCTTCCATGACAGCGGGGCTGGCGTAGTTCTCCGACGCGATCAGCTCGATGTGCTGTTCCTGACGTGCGTATTCGGCCTCCATGGCGGCCCACAGCTCGGGGTCGGAATGGGCGATGGTCTGTTTCGGGTCAAACATTACGGATACCTTTCTTGATGAGTGCATTGGCCTGCGCACGCTGCCGGCCACTGGGTAATACAAGGCAAAACCACTATATCGTACGGATACAAGGCCTCGTATCGGACTTTCTTATTGCAGCAATAAGTATAAGTGAAGCTTAGTTCTGATGACCTCAACCATAATTCTTTACAACAGATATGGTGTTGAGGGGCGGTCCCTGCGGCACCTGCGGTTCAGCGATGAACCCACTCTCTTCCTCATGAAAGAAGGTGAAGCATGGACATTCACGAATATCAGGCGAAAGAACTCCTGTCCGGATTCGGTGTGCCGGTGCCACGCGGTAGTGTCGCCTATAGTCCGGACCAGGCGGTATACACCGCAACCGAACTCGGTGGCTGGCACTGGGCGGTGAAGGCACAGGTGCACTCCGGTGCACGCGGCAAGGCGGGCGGGGTCAAGCTGTGCCGCACCTACCACGAAGTCGATGCCGCGGCGCGCGAGCTGCTGGGCAAGCGCCTGGTCACCGACCAGACCGGCCCCGAGGGCAAGCCGGTGCAGCGTGTCTATGTCGAGGTGGCCGAACCGTTCGAGCGCGAGCTGTATCTGGGCATCGTGCTCGACCGAAAGGCCGAGCGCGTGCGCGTGATCGCGTCGGCCGAAGGCGGCATGGACATCGAGGAACTGGCCAACACCGCGCCGGAGAAGATCATGCAGGTCGTGGTCGAGCCGGCGGTCGGCCTGCAGGCCTTTCAGGCGAGGCAGATCGCCTTTGGCCTGGACCTGAACATCAAGCAGGTGTCGCGTGCGGTCACCGCCATCATGGGTGCCTACCGCGCGTTCCGCGACCTGGACGCGACGATGGTCGAAATCAACCCGCTGGTGGTGACACGCGACGACCGCGTGCTGGCGCTCGACGCCAAGATGTCGTTCGACGACAACGCGATGTTCCGCCAGCGCGCCGTCGCCGACATGCGCGACCCGTCGCAGGACGACCCGCGCGAGGTGCAGGCGGCCGAGCACAACCTGAATTACGTCGGGCTGGACGGCGACATCGGCTGCATCATCAATGGCGCCGGACTGGCCATGGCGACCATGGACACCATCAAGTACGCCGGCGGCGCGCCGGCCAACTTCCTCGACGTCGGCGGCGGCGCCTCGCCCGAGCGGGTTGCCAATTCGTTCCGGCTGGTGCTGTCGGACCACAAGGTCAAGGCCATCCTGGTCAACATCTTCGCCGGCATCAACCGCTGCGACTGGGTGGCGCAGGGCGTGGTCCAGGCCTGTAACGACATCGACATCACGGTGCCGCTGATCGTGCGCCTGGCCGGCACCAACGAAGAGGCCGGGCGCCGCATCATCCGCGACAGCGGCCTGCCCATCATCAGCGCCGATTCGCTGACCGACGCCGCCGGCAAGGCCGTCTCGGCAGCGCGTGCTCACGCCGCGCGCTGAATCAAAAGCCCACCACGCTCACTTCGTTCGCAGTCCGCTGGAGGGCTGCGCTCGCCCTCGGGGCCGTCCGGCGGGTGGCCCGCGGCGCATAACCGATGCACAGGAGGATTCAGACATGAGCATTCTGATCAATGAAAAGACGAAGATCCTGATCCAGGGCTTCACCGGCGACAAAGGCAGCTTCCACGCCAGGGAAATGATCGACTACGGCACCTGCGTGGTCGGCGGCGTCACGCCGGGCAAGGGCGGCTGCACGCATCTGGGCCTGCCGGTGTTCGACACCGTGGCCGATGCGGTCGCCGCGACCGGTGCCGAAGCCAGCATCACCTTCGTGGCTCCGGCCTTCTGTGCCGACGCCATCATGGAAGCGGCCGACGCCGGCATACAGCTGGTGTGCTCGATCACCGACGGCATTCCGGCGCAGGACATGATGCGGGTCAAGCGCTACCTGATGCGTTATCCGAAGGAGCGCCGCAGCCTGATGGTCGGCCCCAACTGTGCCGGCATCATCAGTCCGGGCAAGGCCATGCTGGGCATCATGCCGGGCCACATCTACAAGCCGGGCAAGGTCGGCATCGTGTCGCGCTCGGGCACGCTGGGCTACGAAGCGGCGGCCCAGATGAAGCAGCTCGGCATCGGCGTGTCGACCTCGGTCGGCATCGGCGGCGACCCGATCAACGGCTCGTCCTTCCTCGACCACCTGATGAAGTTCGAGGAAGACCCGGACACCGAGGCGGTGGTGATGATCGGCGAGATCGGCGGCCCGCAGGAGGCGGAGGCGTCCGCCTGGGTGAAGGCGCACATGAGCAAGCCGGTCGTGGGCTACGTTGCCGGGCTGACCGCGCCCAAGGGCCGGCGCATGGGGCACGCCGGCGCCATCATTTCGGCAGCCGGCGATTCGGCGGCCGAGAAGTCGGAAATCATGCGCTCCTACGGTCTGACGGTCGCACCCAGCGCCGGCGAACTGGGCAGCACGGTGGCCGGCGTGCTGGCCGGGCGGTAACCGAACGCGGCGCCCGGGTGGCGCCGCATCGCACCGTCCGGGCGGGCGGTGCGCAACCCCAGCTGCGAAAGTCCATCGTGGTGAACGATCCCGTTTCCATCCCGGCGTCCGCTGACGCACCGGGCCCGGCTTTTTCCGAAAAGGCACTCGAACTGCTGTTCGCGCTGCTGCGCGACGTGGTCGGGCACCATCATCCGGAACTGGTGCCAGTGCTGGCCGGCCGCGCGTCGGGCAACAACCTGTCGCCGCAGATGCTCGGCCGTGCCATCCAGGCGCAGGGCATCCTGTTCCAGCTGCTGTCGATCGCCGAACAGAACGGTGCCATGCGCACGCGGCGCGAAACCGAGCGCCACCGCGGCCGCGAATGCCTGCCGGGCACATTCGCCCACGTCTTCGCCGCGGCGCGCGCGGCCGGCCTGAGCGCCGACGAGGTCCGCGCGACGGTCGCCGGCCTGCGCGTGCGCCCGGTGCTGACCGCGCACCCGACCGAAGCCAAGCGCGTCACCGTGCTGGAGCGGCACCGGCGCATCTACCGGCTGCTGATCGACCTCGAATCGCCGCGCTGGACGCCGCGCGAACGCCTGGCGCTCGAAGGCACGCTGCGCAACGAGATAGAACTGCTGTGGCTGACCGGCGAACTGCGTCTGGAAAAGCCGAACGTGTCTGAAGAAATTGCCTGGGGCCTGCATTTCTTCAACGAAACCCTGTTCGACGTCGCACCCGAGGTGCTGGCGCGCGCCGACGAAGCGATGGCGCAGCAGTTCGGCGATGACGCGGCCGCAGCCGAACTGCCGGCCTTCGTGGACTTCGGTTCGTGGATAGGTGGCGACCGCGACGGCAATCCTTTCGTCACCAACGCGATCACGCGTGCGGCGCTGGTGGGCAGCCGGCTGGCCAGCCTGCGTCGCCACCGGCAGGGCGTACTGGATCTGGTGCGCAGCCTGTCGGTGACCGAGGCGTCGATCGACGTGCCCGGTGCCTTCCGCGATGCGCTGATGCTGGCGCTCGACGAGAGCGGCGACGGCAGCGCGATCGCTGCACGCAATCCGGGCGAGCCGCTGCGCCAGTTCCTCGCCTGCATGCTGGGCCGGCTCGACGCTACCATCGCCGGCACAGCCGGCGAGGCGCCTGCCGCCGCCGGTCGTGGCTACGAATCCGCGGACCGCCTGATCGCCGACCTGCGCACGCTCGAAACCGGCCTGCACGACATGAAACTGGGTGCGCTGGCCGACAGCGCGGTGCGCCCACTGCGCCGGCAGGTCGAGGTGTTCCGCTTCTGCACGGTGCGCCTGGACCTGCGCGAGAACAGCACGCGCGTGACCCAGACGCTGCAGGCGCTGTGGCGCGCCGGTCGCGGCGAACCCGACGATGC
>DATCUL010000502.1:0-3959 GCA_036567405.1 Methyloversatilis sp.
GCTCGAAGCTGGCGTCCATATTCCCGGCCTGCATGGCGGCGACGGTGACCGCGTGGCACTCGAGGCCTATCCCGGCTGGTTGGTGCGCAAAATCGTGCCGGCATCCTACAAAAGTGAATCGGCGGCGGGTCAGACCCGCTCCCGTCTGTCCAACCGCATGCTGATCGTCGAAGCGCTGCTGCGTGGCGCCCATCCGCTGGGCGTTGCCTTGCGCAGCCCGGACCACGCCCTGCAAGAGGCAATGATCGAGGACGGCACCGGCGACACGCTCGATTGCGTGCTGTGCCTGGTGCAGGCCGCCTGGGCCTGGGCACGGAGAAACGCAGGCTATGGTCTGCCGCTGAACATCGATCCGGTCGAAGGCTGGGTACTTGGCGTGCCACCGTTGGCCGCCTGCGACGACCGGCGGCATTGATTCAGCAGCCCAACACCTTCTGCACCAGTGGATGCTGCACGCGCCGTTCGGCCGAAATCGCGAAAAAATGTTCCACCACATCGCCGCAGCGGCCCAGACGCGTGAGCGAGCGGTGCAGCGTCAGATCGTCGTGCGACCAGTCAGTGGCGGGGAATGCGCCCAGCCCGCTCTCGCCGAAGGTCACCAGCAAGGCGCTGTCCTCGAATTCACCGACGACGCGCGGGCGCAGACCCTCGCGGTCGAACCAGTCCTCGATGCGCGCACGCACGGCCGACTGCATGGTCGGCAGCAACAGCGGCATGTCCGCCAGACACGCCGGAAACGGCTTTGCCGAGGCATCGACGAGTGCCGCCGGCGCGTACCAGGACAGCGCTGCCTCGCCCGCCGGATGACTGTAAACCTTCAGGCTGGGATTGACCGGTGCCGGACGGTCGGCCAGCACGACATCGAGGCGGTGCAGAGCCAGATCACCGAGCAGATCGTCGAACTCTCCCTCGAAACACTGCAGATGCAGGCCGGGCGTATCGATCACCGGCTGCAGCAGATGACGCACGACCGGCTTGGGCAGGCCATCCGAGATGCCGACCGACAGGCGCACTTCCTGCGCCGAGGCCGCTTCACGCACCGCGAGCGGCAGTTGCTCACCGAGCTGGAAGATCTGTTCGGCGTAGCGCACCGCGACTGCGCCAGCCGCCGTCAGTTCGACGCTGCGGCCCGACGGCTTGAACAGTGCGTGCCCCATGGAACGCTCCAGTTCGCGTATCTGCGTGCTGACCGTCTGTACCGCCATGTCCAGGCGCTCAGCCGCACGGGCAATGCCGCCTTCCTTGGTGGCAACCCAGAAGTAGTAGAGGTGCCGGTAATTGAGCATCGCGCCTTCGAGTTCTAAAAAACAGAAGTAAAACTATCATAAACATCCGTTTTTAAGAATCCGGCGCACCGCTAAAGTGAGGCCTCGATTCACTGAGGAGATGTCAATGCAAGTCATCGTCGAATCACGTCATGAGGAGGGCGACTCCATACGCAGGATGGCTGAGGACCGGCTGCGTTTCGTGTTACGCCGGTTGGCCTGGCGCATCCCCCGGGCGAGGCTCAGGCTGGTGGACACCAACGGGCCCCGCGGTGGCGTGGACAAGAAGGTTCAGGTCGAACTGCGGCTGGACGGACTGCAGCCGGTCGTGGTCAGTGCCACTTCGGCCGACTGGCGCAGCGCGATGGATACCGCCATCGACCGTGCTGCCGAGGCCTTGCTGCGCACCTGCCGGCGCGCCCGCGAGGCGACCGCGGTGCCGCCCACCGAATTTCAGATGTAAGCGATTTCACGATCACAAGGAGGCAAGGAACATGGATACCCGCTACGACCGCAGCACCACGCTTGAACACGCACCGGTTCGCAACGAACTGGCCGACGCACCACGCCGCGTGCTGCGCAACACTTATATGCTGCTGGGCCTGAACCTCGGCTTCAGCGGCGTCATCGCTGCGCTGGCCGTCACGATGGCCTGGCCGGCACCCGGCGTGCTGTTGACGCTGGCCGGTTATTTCGGCCTGCTGTTCGCCGTCACGCGCTTTCGCGACAGTTCGACCGGCGTGTTGCTGACCTTCGCACTGACCGGTTTCATGGGCTACACGCTCGGCCCGCTGCTCGGTTCGGTGCTGAAGCTGCCGGGAGGCAGTCAGGTCGTGATGCTGGCGCTTGGCGCCACCGGTGCCGTCTTCCTCGCGATGTCGGCATGGGCCACGGCCACGCGGCGCGACCTGTCGGGAATGAGCAGTTTCCTGTTCATCGGCATGATCGTCGCCGTACTGGCCGGTCTGGGCGCGATGTTCTTCCAGCTGACTGCGTTGTCGCTGGCGGTATCCGCTGCGGTGGTGCTGCTGATGGCCGGCATGATCGCGTTCGAGACGCAGCGCATCGTCCGCGGCGGCGAGACGAACTACGTGATGGCGACGACCGGCCTGTTCGTGTCGATCTTCAACCTCTTCACCGCGCTGTTGCAGTTGTTCGGTTTCATGGGCAGCAGCAACGAGTAGTCGTTTCCCACCGGCACACCCCGTTTGATCCGCGCGCGGCCACACCGCCCGCGGATCTTTTTTTCGTCTGTCCCGCCAAGACACTGATCTTTTTACAAATTCACTCAAGTAATGCCGAACGCGCTCCGTAAGCATGCTGTGGGGTCGCGAGCTGCGGGAAATCACCCGTGCCCGCCCTGCCGGAGGAGGAGACATGCTTCAAAAACTGAGTGTACGCAAAGCGTTCGCGCTGTTCGGCGCATCGTCGGCAGCCGTGTGCTGCATTGTTCTGAACATGTTCGCGACCGGAGCCAGTCGACCAGCATTGATAGTCGCGTCCGTGGTACTGCTGGCAGGTGGCGCACTGGTTGGCAGGCAGATCGGCGCGTTCTACGGAAAACGGGCGGAAATCATCGTCGGTGGCCTGCATGCACTGTCGGAGGGCCGACTTGACTGCCGTCTGAACGTCGATGGCAAGGACGATTTCGCCTGGCTGGCCTATGAATACAACTCGGCGCGCAAGGCAGTCAAACAACTCGTCGAACACCTGCAGGCGCTGTCGACGACGCTGACAGGCGCCGCAGTCGAGCTTTCCGGGTCATCAGGCGAAGCGCGAGAGACGGTCATGCGGCAACTCGATTCGATCCGCGCCGTAGGCAGTGCGATCGAGCAGATGAGCACGAATATCCGGGAGGTCGAATCGTTGTCTCGCGAAGCGAGCGACCTCGCAACGAGCGCCGGCGACGCGTCTCTCGCCGGAAAGAGAACGCTCGAGGGATCGCTGTCCAGCGTCCATACCGCATCCGACAAGATGTCCAGTTCGCTTGCCGTCATCGAGCGACTCGTAGACGACTCGCGCGCCATCAACCGCATCAATGAACTCATCAAGGAGCTGTCCGACCAGACCAACCTGCTTGCGCTCAATGCCGCCATCGAGGCAGCACGAGCCGGCGAGCAGGGGCGCGGATTCGCGGTAGTGGCAGACGAAGTGCGCAAGCTGGCGCAGCGCAGCCAGGCGTCGTCGAACGACATCAGTCAGCTGGTGGTGCGCATTCGTGACGACGCCGAAGAAACGATACAGCTGGTGCGCAGCTCGAACGAAGAGGTTAACGGCGCCACCCAGAACACGGCCCATGCGGTCACGGAATTCGACGACATCCTGCGACGGCTGCAGTCCCTGTCCGGAAAATCGATGACGATCACAAGCAGCCTGGCGGCACAGAATTCGGCGGTCGGTGAAATCGTGCGCAACACAGATCTGCTGTTCGCACTGTCCGAGCAGAACACGCATGTTGCCGAGGAGACCGCGCGTCAGGGCAACGATCTGGCATCGTCTGCAAGAACGCTCGAAGAAGCCGTGCAGGTATTCCGCATCTGACCCGAAGGCACGCCATCCGGCGGCGCCGGGTGCCGGACTCCGTCGAGATCTCGCTCTGCGGGATGCAATCGCAGGCAAGATCGCGACGGCAGGAGGACGCCGACGAAGCGTTGCCCCGCCTGACGCTTCCACTGCTGGCTCGCCGAGAGCATC
>DATCUL010000503.1:0-3030 GCA_036567405.1 Methyloversatilis sp.
CCGGCACGGTCTCGATGCGGCCGCCGGCACGACCACGGGCATCGACCAGCAGGAAGTCGCGTCCGGCGGCCTGCAGCCGGCTGGCGACGCTCAGGCCGGACAGTCCGGCGCCGACGATCAGGGTATCCAGCATGGTGACGGTCCTTTCGGTGGAATTCGCGTACCACGCCCGCAGCAAGCATCGTTCCACGGACAGCAACCGGACACAGGCCTGACATCCGCCACCGGATGCCGTCACGCCGCGTCGGGTTTGTCGCGTTTGCCACACCGCATGACGCAGTGCAGGCGGCCGGACGTCGCTTTACGGCCTTGCGCGATTCTTGCTGAGCAGGGTCAGCGAGCAACGGACCGACATGAACGCCCCTCTGACCCGATCACCCTTGCATGGACTGGAAGCACTGTGCTTCGACAACAGCTATGCGCGCCTGCCGCCCGCCTTCCACACGCGGCTGGCGCCGTCGCCACTGCCGTCGCCGCATCGGGTCGCCGTCAGCCAGGACGCCGCAGACCTGATCGGCCTCGATGGCGCAACGACCCGGCACCCGGACTTCGTCGAGGTGTTTTCCGGCAACCGCGTGCCCGCCGGCAGCGAACCGCTGGCGGCGGTCTATGCCGGCCACCAGTTCGGCAGCTGGTCGGGCCGTCTGGGCGACGGCCGTGCCCACCTGCTCGGCGGCGTGCGCACGCCCTCGGGCACGCTGGAGCTGCAGCTCAAGGGCGCCGGTCCGACGCCGTATTCGCGCTTTTCGGACGGCCGCGCCGTGCTGCGTTCGTCGATCCGCGAGTTCCTCTGTTCCGAGGCGATGGCGGCACTCGGTGTGCCGACCACGCGCGCGCTGTGCGTCATCGGCTCGCCGCTGCCGGTGCAACGCGAAACGCTGGAAACAGCGGCGGTCGTCACACGCATCGCGCCCAGCTTCGTGCGCTTCGGCTCATTCGAACACTTCAGCGCCGAGGACGCCGATCACCACACGCGCCGGCTGGCCGACTACGTGATCGACCACTTCCGGCCGCAGCTGCGCGACGAGCCCGCGCCCTATGCCGCGCTGCTGGCCGACGTCGCCCGGCGGACCGCGGTGATGATCGCGCACTGGCAGGCCATCGGCTTCATGCACGGCGTGATGAACACCGACAACATGTCCATCCTCGGGCTGACGCTGGACTACGGTCCGTTCGGCTTCATGGAGGACTTCGACGCCAGCCACATCTGCAACCGTTCCGACACCCGAGGCCGCTACGCCTTCCGCGCCCAGCCGCGCATCGGCGAATGGAACCTGTACGCGCTGGCCGACGCGCTCGGCCCGCTGATCGGCCACCCCGACGTCACGCGGGCGCTGGTCGACGACCACTACATGCCGGCCTTCGACGCGCACTTCCTGCAGTTCATGCGCGCACGCCTCGGCCTGTCGACGGCACAGCCCGGCGATCACGATTTCATCGCCGGCACGCTCGGCCTGCTGCAGCGTCATCACGTCGATTACACGCTGTTCTTCCGTGCGCTCAGCGCCCTGTCGGCTCAGGTGCCGCGCACGCAGCGCGCCGCGCTGGATGCGCCGCTGCGCGACCTGTTCGTCGACCGCGAGGCGTGCGACGCCTGGCTGCTGGACTGGCGTGCCCGGCTGGCGCGCGAAGGCAGCACCGACGGCGCCCGCCAGCCGGCCATGCGCGGCGTGAATCCGCGCTACGTGCTGCGCAACTGGATGGCCGAAGCGGCAATACGCCGCGCCCGCGACGGCGACTTCGGCGAGGTCGAGGCCGTGCTGCAATGCCTGCGCAAGCCCTTCGACGACCAGCCACCGAACGCGCGCTATGCCGCACCGCCACCGGACTGGGCGGAACGGCTTTCGGTCAGCTGTTCGAGCTGACGCACTGCTTTCATCACCACCGGGAACTGCCATGGACCTCGTCTATACAACACGTGTCTTCAGCCAGGGCGGCCGCAACGGCCGCGTGCAGAGCGAGGACGGCCTGCTGAAACTGGATCTGGCCGCGCCGGCCGAAATGGGCGGCAAGAAGCCCGGCACCAATCCGGAACAGCTGTTCGCCGCCGCCTATGCCGCCTGCTTCGAGAATTCCGTGCGCCACATCGTGCGCGCCGACCGGCTGCCGGTGAAGGGCTGCATGGTCGAGGCGGAAATCTCGCTGTTCCGGAATTTCGAGGAAGCCTACCGCCTGGCCATCCGCTTCACCGCCGTGCTGCACGGCATCGACCAGACGACGGCGGATTCGCTGGTCGAACGTGCGCTCAAGGTGTGCCCCTACACCGACGCCACGAAGAACAACGTTACGGTCAGCGCTGTCGCGGTGCTCGAAGCGCCGGTCGCCGCCTGACGCCGGCCACCGACTGCGGGAGAACGACCATGACCAGTGAGACCGGATTCTTCATTGACTGGAACGGCAAGGCACGCAGCGTGCAGGACCCGGGCGGCGACTTCGTCATCGAGGTCGACGTGCCGTCGAAGTACGTCGCCCTGTACACCGCCAAGGGCACGCTGATGCACGAGGCAACCTTCTACCGGACACTCGACGACATTGCGAAGAAGGGGCTGACGGTCGAACTGGTGCCGGGCTCCCATCCATGGGCCATGAAGGACGAATGGTGAGGCCGGTCACCGGGCACAGGCCGGCGCATCCGGCAAGTGTCCGGTCAGACCGCGCATCTGCCGGCGCCGGCCCGCCTTGATCCTGATGCAAAAGCAGTCACGCACACCACGGGTGAAGGTCAGCAGATCCTAGAAGCGCCGCACCTCGATGTCGTACTTCTTCAGCGCGTAGCCCATCTGGCGCGGCGTGATGTTGAGCAGGCGCGCGGCCTTGGCCTGCACCCAGCCGCACTGTTCCATCGCCCAGATCAGCCGCTCGCGTTCGCCCTGAGGCTTGTCCTCGTCACCCGCCCTGGAGGGTGACGCCGGTGCGTCGCTCCGCACCGGCGCAGCGGCCACGGCGTCGTCACCCTCCAGGGCGGGTGACGAGGACAAGCCTCAGGGCTAACGCGAGCGGCTGATCTGGGCGATGGAACAGTGCGGCTGG
>DATCUL010000504.1:0-1684 GCA_036567405.1 Methyloversatilis sp.
CGCCGCCTCGGCGATGCGCTGCGGCGACGCCGCGTCCTGCAGCCGGTCCATTTCGCGGCTTTTCGAAATGTCCCAGTTCTGGCAGAACTTGCAGGCCAGGTTGCAGCCGGCGGTGCCGAACGAAAACACGCTGGAGCCGGGCAGGAAGTGGTGCAGCGGCTTCTTCTCGATCGGGTCGATGCAGAAGCCCGAGCTGCGGCCATAGGTGGTCAGCACCATCTCGTCGCCGACGCGCTGGCGCACGAAGCACAGCCCGCGCTGGCCCTCGTGCAGCTTGCAGTCGCGCGGGCACAGATCGCACTGGATGCGGCCGTCCGGCAGCGCGTGCCACCAGCGCGCCGGCGTGGCCGTGTCGACGTCCTGCAAGCTGTCCTGTCCGCTCATGATGTCGCCCCTCCGCTATGCCCGGCACTGTCGTGGTCGCTGAAGCTGCGCACCCGGTAGCGCGACAGCCGCACGTCGTCGGCCCAGAAGCCGGCCGGCAGTCCGGCCTTGTGCCTGAGCGCCGCGAGGAAGCGGGCCGGGTCGGGCAACTGCGCCCACACCTGCGGCAGGAAGGTCGCGCACCGGCCGCGCCATTCGAGTATCACGCCGTCGATGCCCGGGCGCAGCGCGGCCAGGGCCTCGGCCTCGCTGCGCACATCCAGTTCTTCCGGTGCGTCGAGCAGTGAAACCTCCAGCTGCAGGCCGCGCCACTCGCTGGCGCGCAGCGGGGGGAAGCGCGGGTCGCTGAAGGCTGCCGCGAGCGCGTTGGCGCGCACGTCCTCGCCCAGCGGCCGGCTGGCTTCGAGCTGGCCGATGCAGCCGCGTAGGCCGCCGGCGGCATCGTGCAGCGTCACGAAGGTGGCGCCCGGCAGGTGCAGCGCCGGATGATCGGGCAGCGTGCTTGCGTCGGCGACCGGTAGTCCCAGCGCTTCGGCGATGGTCCGGCGCGCCGTATCCACCAGCAGGGAGCCCAGAGAATCATCCGATGCAGAGTCGTCAGGCGCGGCTTCGCCGCTATCCTGAGTGCCGTCGTCGGCGTCCGGTGCCGGGTCGAAGGCGATCGCGCCGTAGCCGACCACGCGGTCGCGGTCTCCCGCCCCATGGCCAACATCGCCCGAATTGCGCAGGCCCAGCAGCCGGGGCGTTAGCCCGTGCCGTTGCGCCACCCGCAGCGCGCCGTTGAGCGGCGCGGCACCGCAGGCTTCCTCGCCGTGCAGGTCCGACGCGAAGTGCAGGATGCGCTGCACCGTCGTGTGGTCCCGCGCCTGCGCCCGCGCGTAGGGCAGGAAATGCGACAGGTCGGAACTGATCACGATCAGTGTCTCGTCACCGCCCCACAGCCGCTCCAGCACCTCGGCCACCGCGGCCGGGCCGGCATCGCCCACCGCCAGCGGCACCAGCGAGAAACCCGTGCCGAGCACGGCCTGCAGGAAGGGCAGGTGCACCTCCAGCGAATGTTCATGCGCATGCGGCAGGTCCGACCACACCATCTGGCGCAGATCGCGCAGCGAGTCGAGTGCGGCGGAGTCGAGCGGTACGCGCCCGAGCGGCGTTTCGAACGCGCCGACCGTGGGCGCCGCCAGCCCGCGCACCGGCACCCGATGCACCGGACCCAGCAGCACGACGCGCGTGATGCGCCCGCGCCAGCGCGCGAGCGGCGCATAGCCCAGTCCGGCGACGTCGCCCGAATAGATATAGC
>DATCUL010000505.1:0-12983 GCA_036567405.1 Methyloversatilis sp.
CCCGCTGTTCCGGTTGCGCGCGCTGCTGTCTGCAAAACGCGTGGTGGTGGTCGCCGAATCGGCCGGCCGGCGCGAAACGCTGACCGACTACTTCACCGAATACGGTCTGCCGAACGCACAGTGCGACAGCTTCGATGCCGCACTCGCGGGCGACGCGCCACTGCTGATCGCCAGCGGGCCGCTGGCCGAGGGCTTCGTGCTCGAGTCGCACGCGCTCGCGCTGGTCACCGAAACCGAACTGTATCCGGCCCAGGCGCGCTCACGCGGCAAGCGCGACGGCCGCAAGGTCACCGCCGAGAACTTCCTGCGCGACCTGACCGAACTGAAGATCGGCGACCCGGTGGTGCATCTGCAGCACGGCATCGGCCGCTACATCGGCCTGATGCACATGGATCTGGGGGAGGGCGAAACCGAATTCCTGCATCTGGAATACGCCGACGGCGACAAGCTCTACGTGCCGGTATCGCAGTTGCACCAGATCAGCCGCTACAGCGGCGCACCCGGCGACCAGGTGCATCTGCACAAGCTCGGCTCCGGCCAGTGGGACAAGGCCAAGAAGCGGGCCGCCGCACAGGTGCGCGATACCGCGGCCGAACTGCTGGCGCTGTACGCCCAGCGCTCGGCGCGCAAGGGCCACACCTTCGGCTTCAGGCAGCACGACATGGACGCCTTCGCCGAAGGTTTCGGCTTCGAGGAGACACCGGACCAGATCAATGCCATCAATGCAGTGGTCGGCGACATGACCTCCGGCCGGCCGATGGACCGCCTGGTGTGCGGCGACGTCGGCTTCGGCAAGACCGAGGTCGCGCTGCGCGCCGCCTTCGTCGCGGTGGCCGACGGCAAGCAGGTGGCCGTGCTGGCGCCGACCACGCTGCTGGCCGAACAGCACTACCAGACCTTCACCGACCGGTTTGCCCAGGTGTCGCACGAGTGGCCGGCGCGCATCGCCGAGATTTCGCGCTTCAAGAGCGCGAAGGAACAGACGCAGGCACTGAAGGAAGCGGCCGAGGGGAAGATCGACGTGCTGATCGGCACCCACCGTCTGCTGCAGAAGGACGTGAAGTTCGCCCGCCTCGGCCTGGTGATCATCGACGAGGAGCACCGCTTCGGTGTGCGCCAGAAGGAGTCGCTGAAGGCGCTGCGCGCCGAGGTCGACGTGCTGACGCTGACCGCGACGCCGATTCCGCGCACGCTGGCGATGTCGCTCGAAGGCATACGCGACTTTTCGGTCATCGCCACCGCCCCGCAGAAGCGTCTGGCGATCAAGACCTTCGTCAGCCCATGGTCGCGCGGCCTGATCCGCGAGGCGGTGCTGCGCGAATTCAAGCGCGGCGGCCAGGTGTATTTCCTGCACAACGAGGTCGACACCATCGAGGAAATGGGCACGCGGCTGGCTGACCTGCTGCCCGAGGCACGCATCGTCATCGGCCACGGTCAGCTGCCCGAGCGCGAGCTGGAACGCGTGATGCGCGAATTCACGCAGCGCCGGCACAACCTTCTGCTGTGCACGACCATCATCGAAACCGGCATCGACAACCCGAACGCCAACACCATCATCATCAACCGCGCCGACCGCTTCGGTCTGGCCCAGCTGCACCAGCTGCGCGGCCGGGTGGGCCGCAGCCATCACCAGGCCTACGCCTATCTGCTGACCGACGCGCATGCCAAGCCGACCGAACAGGGCCGCCGCCGCCTGGAAGCCATCACGATGATGGAAGAGCTGGGTTCCGGTTTCTTCCTCGCCATGCACGACCTGGAAATCCGCGGCGCCGGTGAGGTGCTGGGCGAATCGCAGTCGGGCGAAATGCAGGAGGTCGGCTTCAATCTGTATACGGAGATGCTCAAGAGCGCGGTCAAGGCGCTGCAGAAGGGCGAGGACGCCGACCTCACGCAACCGCTGGACATCGTGTCCGAAATCAATCTGCACACGCCGGCGCTGCTGCCCACCGACTACTGTCCGGACGTGCACGAACGGCTGACGCTGTACAAGCGGCTGGCCAACTGCGACACCGACGTCGAGCTGTCCGCCCTGCGCGAAGAGCTGGTCGACCGCTTCGGCCAGATGCCCGACCAGACGCGCGCGCTGCTGGAAACGCACCGGCTGCGCATCGCTGCCAGGCCGCTGGGCATCACCAAGATCGATGCGCACGACACGCAGATCCTGGTCACCTTCGTGCCCAATCCGCCGATCGAGCCGATCCGCATCATCCATCTGGTGCAGAAGGATCGGAACTTCAAGCTGGCCGGACAGGACAGACTGTCGTGGAAGCGTTCCAGCGGCGATCTCGACGCACGCGTGGCCGGCGTGCGCGAACTGATGAAGAAGCTTTCCGGCTGACGGCATGCGGATCGATGCCGTCCGATCGAGGAGGAAACAGCGATGCGCATCCTGATACTCGGCGCCGGCGGCATCGGCGGCTACTTCGGCGCCCGGCTGCAGCAGGCCGGCGCGGATGTGACCTTTCTCGTGCGTCCGGTGCGCGCGCAGCTGCTGCGCGATCACCGGCTGCGCATCTACAGCCCGCTGGGCGACCTGCAGGTGACGCCCGAAGTGCTGACCGCGGTCGATGACGGCATGCACTTCGATGTCGTCATCCTGTCGTGCAAGGCCTACGACCTCGCTTCGGCGATTGATGCGATTGCGCCGGCCGTCGGCCCGGACAGCGTGGTGCTGCCGCTGCTCAACGGCGTGGCCCATCTCGATACGCTCGATGCGCGTTTCGGCCGCACGCGCGTAGCCGGCGGCGTGGCCCACCTGGCGCTGACGCTGGACGAAGCCGGTGGCATCCGCCATCTGAACGCGACGCAACGCCTGATCACCGGCGCGCGCAGCACGGCACACGCCGCGGCGATGGACAGGCTCGGTCGCGTGCTGGCGTCGATATCGCCCGACTACGTGATGTCGCCCGATATCGAACAAGACATGTGGGACAAGCTGGCCTTCATCAGCGTGCTGGCCGGCGCGACCTGCCTGATGCGCGCGTCGATCGGCGACATCCAGCTCACACGCGCCGGGCGGCACCTGATCGAAGGCATGCTGCGCGAAAGCGCCGCCGTCGCAACCGCCTGCGGCCATCCACCGTCCACGGCGAAGCTCGACACCTATCTCGCGCAGCTGACCGAAGCCGGTTCCACGCTGACCGCATCGATGCTGCGCGACCTGCAGCGCGGTGCCCAGACCGAGGCCGACCACATTTTCGGCGATCTGACCCGGCGCGCCGACGCAGCGGCACTGGCCACACCGCTGCTCGATCTGGCGAGCTCGCATCTGCAGGCCTATGAACTGGCACGCCGCCGCACGTCGGCGGCCCCCGTCTGAGAGCGGCTCCCGCCATGCAAACCGCCTTTGCCAGCGCCGCCCTGCCACCTCTCGCCCTGTCAAGGGATTTCCCATGATCGACCCATCGCGCCTCGAAGCCGCCTGGTGGAGCAGTTTCATCGGCGATGCGCTGGCCATGCCGGTGCACTGGTACTACACACGCGAACGCATCCCGATCGACTACGGTGACATCACCGGCTATCTGACACCACACAACCCGCATCCGGACAGCATTCTGTGGCGCAGCCGCTACGCCGTCACCGGCACGACCGACGACATCCTGCACGACCAGGCCAGATACTGGGGCGGGCCGCGCGGCATCCACTACCACCAGTTCCTGCACGCCGGCGAGAACACGCTCAACGTGCGCATCGCCACGCTGCTGGCACAGTCGCTGATCGACTGCGGGCGCTACGACCGCGACGACTTCGCGCACCGCTACACGGACTTCATGCTGACGCCGGCCCGCCACGGCGACACCTACATCGAGGAATACCACCGCGCCTTCTTCAAGCACTACGCCGAAGGCCGGGAACTGGAAGATTGCGGCATCGAGGACATCCACATCGGCGGACTGGCGACGCTGACACCGCTGCTGCTGTTCCATGCCGACGACCGCGACATGCTTCAGCAAACCGTCGCCAGCCATGTGTCGCTGACGCACAAGGGAACGGTCGCGGCCGAAGCGGCGTCGGTGTTCGCCGATCTGATGCATTTCTCGCTGCAGGGACTGTCGATCGACGAAGCGATTGCGCGCACCGGCCCGGATCTTCACGCCGCGCTCGCCTGGCCGTACCGGGAATGGACGGGCACCCGGCCTGACGAGGAGGTCGTCGGCGCGCAGTTCAGCCCGGCCTGCTATCTCGGCGACTCGCTACCGGCGACACTGTTCCTTGCGGTGAAATACGCCGACGACCTGCGCTCCGGTCTGCTGGCCAATGTGCGACTGGGCGGCGACAACTGCCACCGTGGCGTGGTGCTGGGCGCCCTGCTGGGCGCCCAGTGCGGCATGGAAGCGGTACCACCGGCGTGGATCACCGGACTGTACGACTACCGACAGTACCGCGCGCTTTTCTCCGGTCTCGCCGAGGCTGCGGAAAAGCGCACGCGGAACTGACGAAGAACCCGAAGATGCACCGCTCTCCGTCGAGCGGTGTCAGGCGGGTTCGGGAAAAGCGCGGTTGAATCCAGAGCGCGCTTGCCGCACGAGAGGCCCGTTCGCTGTGCGCGGAAGCGCCCGGCACGCGCAGGTGGCAATCAGTGCAGCCGTTCGATGCGTTGCTCAAGGGCATGGTCCGGCGCCACCGATCGCACAGTCCCCGCCGTGACCCACCGCCGGGTGGCCTCGCAATGACAGGGCACTGCGCATGGTCGGCGGCGCGCCGTCGAGCGCCCCGTGTTCGGGATCCCGATCGATGAATCAGAACGGCCGGTTGAGTTCCAGAGATTCCTTCGGGCCACGGTAGATCAGGGGCTTGATCTGCGCCGGATTGCCGGGCTGCTGCGCCAGCGCGACGGCTTCGGCGATCTTGTGGTGGAACGGTGACTTGTCGCAGACCGGGTCGGCCGCGGCAGGGTCGTTGGCGACCATGTAGGCCTGACAGCGGCAACCGCCGAAGTCCTTCTCCTTTTCCGGACAGCTGGAACAGGGTTCCTTCATCCAGCCGGTGCCACGGTAGCGGTTGAAGCCTTCCGATTCGTACCAGATCTCGCGGATCGACATGTCGCGCACGCCGGGGAATTCCAGTCCCGGCAGCATGCGCGCGGTGTGGCAGGGCAGCGCCTTGCCGTCCGGCGTGATGGTCAGGAAGATGTTGCCCCAGCCATTCATGCACTTCTTCGGCCGCGTCTCGTAGTAGTCGGGCACGACGAAGAACAGCTTCATCTTGTTGCCGTGCTTCGCGCGCCACTCGTTGGTGATGCGCTCGGCGCGTTCGAGCTGTTCACGCGACGGCAGCAGCTGGTCGCGGTTGACCTGCGCCCAGCCGTAGTACTGGGTGTTGGCCAGTTCGACGTACTCGGCATCGATGTCGGACGCAAGCTGCAGGATGGCTTCGATGTGGTCGATGTTGTGCCGGTGGATGGTGCAGTTCATCACCATCGGGTAGCCGTGCGCCTTGATCATGTCGGCGACGCGCCGCTTCAGGTCGAACGTGCGTGTGGACGACAGGAAGTCGTTCATTTCGCGTGTCGAGTCCTGGAACGACAGCTGGATGTGCGCCAACCCCGCCTCCTTCAGTGCGGCGATGCGCTTTTCGGTCAGCCCGACGCCGGACGTCAGCAGGTTGGTGTAGTAGCCGAGCCGGCTCGCCTCCGCGACGATCAGTTCGAGATCGTCACGCAGCATCGGCTCACCGCCCGAGAAGCCGCACTGCACCGAACCCAGTTCGCGTGCCTCGCGCAGCACCCTGAACCAGTCCTCGGTGCTCAGTTCGTCGGCGGTGCTGGCGAAGTCGACCGGGTTGTAGCAATACACGCAGTGCAGCGGGCAGCGGTAGGTCAGTTCCGCCAGCAGCCACAGCGGCGGCCCGATCTGCGGGGCCTGCTGCGCGGTACCGGCTTCGGCCAGGTCGCTCATGTCATTCCACCCATTTCTGCTGGACCGCCAGCTCGATGAAGCCGATCACATCGCCGGCCAACCCCTGCGTGTTGAAGGTGGCTTCGAGGTCAGCCACGATGTCGGCCACGCGGGCCGAGCCGTCGCAGCGTTTCAGTATTTCGCCAGCGCTCTGGTTCAGTTTCACCATGCCTTCCGGATACAGGAGCACGTAAGCTTCCTGCGCCGGTTCCCACTGGATGCGGAAGGTACGGCCCACCTTGGGTACGGTTTCGGTCGTGATGGTCATCGCGTCGCTCGTCCGTATTTCAGGGGTTCACGCCGTAGGCGTTCGCCATGGCGTCGTTCATGGTCCACAGCACATCGAGCTTGAACTGCAGGATGTCCAGCGCGCGTGCCTGCAGCGCCGGCGTGTCGAAGTAGTTCAGCGTCACCGCCAGGCCCTGCTCGACGTCGCGTCGGGCCTGCGTCACGCGGTTGCGGAAGTACTGCAGACCGGACGATTCGATCCACGGATAGTGCTCGGGCCAGTTGGCCAGTCGTTCCTTGTGGATCTTCGGCGCGAACAGTTCGGTCAGCGACGAGCACACCGCCTCCTGCCAGGGGCGCTGGCGCGCGAAGTTGATGTAGGCGTCGACTGCGAAGCGCACGCCGGGCACCACATGGCGCAGGTCGACGATTTCCGCGCGCGTCAGGCCGGTCGCCTCGCCCAGCTTGATCCAGGCCTCGATGCCGCCGTCGTCACGCACCGTGGTGCCGTCCGGCGCGGTGATCTCGTAGCCGTCGTGGTCGAGGATGCGCTGTATCCACTGGCGGCGGATTTCGCGGTCCGGCGTGTTGGACAGAATGGCCGCGTCCTTCACCGGAATCGCGATCTGGTAGTAGAAGCGGTTGGCCACCCAGCCGCGTATCTGTTCCGGCGTGGCCTTGCCGGTATTGAGCATCACGTTGAACGGATGGTGGATGTGATAAGCCGCGCCTTTTTCGCGCAGCTTCGCTTCGAATTCCTGATGGTTCCAGGCTTTTTCCGTGCTCATACCGTGATGTCCATTCCGTCGTGGGCGACCTCGATGCCGCACGCGTCCAGCTCGCGGCGCTGCGGGCTGTCCTCGTCGAGGATCGGGTTCGTGTTGTTGATGTGGATGAGGATCTTGCGGGTGGTGGCGGGCAGCTTGCCGAGCCACTCGATCATGCCGCCGGGGCCGCTCTGCGGCAGGTGGCCCATGTCGCGTCCGTGCTTCTTCGACGCGCCGAGCACGATCATTTCATCGTCGGTCCAGAAGGTGCCATCGACCAGCACCACGTCGGCGGCCTGCATGGCCGCCCAAACGTGCGGCTCGATGTCGACCAGGCCCGGGGCGTAATAGATCCTGCGGCCGGTCTTCGTGTCCTCGATGGTGACGCCGACGTTGTCGCCCGGCACCGGCCGGTCGCGTCGCGGCGAATACGGCGGCGCATTGCTGCGCAGGCCGTGCGCACGGAAGCGCAGGCCCGGCACGCCGGCCATTTCGAATGCGCTTTCGTCGATCGGCAGCGCATTCCAGTTCACGCCGCAGTAGTGGCCGAGCAGGCGGAACAGCGGATTGCCCTGGCTGAGGTCTTCCTGCACCGGTGGCGTGCACCAGATTTCATGCGGCTGGCGGTGTTCGCGCAGCATGTACAGCCCGGTGGTGTGATCGATCTGACCGTCAATCAGCACGATGGCCTTCACCGCGGTATCACGCAACGCGCGCGCCGGCTGCAGTGCGGGGAATTGCTGGAACTGGGTCAGGATGTCGGGCGAGGCATTGAACAGCACCCAGTTCTCGTCGTCGCCGCTGACCGTGATCGACGACTGCGTGCGCGCGCGCGCCTTGATCGTGCCCTTGCGCAGGCCGTCACAGTTGTGACAGTTGCAGTTCCACTGCGGAAAGCCGCCGCCGGCTCCTGACCCCAGTACGTGCAGACGCATGCTTCTCCTCCGGTACCCGTGTGCGGGCACTCTGTTTGTTTGATATGTCCGTGCAGCGGAATCCACCGGACCAAAAACAAAGGCCCGGCAGGCTGACGCCGGCCGGGCCCTGCACCACCTTAGCGGTTGGCGACGTACATCGTGATTTCAAAGCCAAAACGCAGATCGGTCGCCTTCGGGGTTTCCCAGCTCATGGTTTTCTCCTGACAGTCGGTTGGTTTAATTGAAGCGCGCCATCGTTTGGCGCACTTGCAGTATCGACCGTCGGACGAGTACCCGCGTCATCGGTGGAATGAAGCTCGACTAGGGAAATTCATGAACGTCGGTGCCCCACCGCAATTGCCGGCGGCCGGCACTACTGGACGATGTCGACCCTGACCCATACGCGACGCTGTTCCTGCACGTCGCGCGTGCCGTAGCGGGTGACACCGCGCCGCGTGACCTGCTCGTCGTAGCCGCTGGCACCCAGTTCGATCCACTCGCCGATCCGGCCGCGCACGGTACTGATCAGCCGTGCGCTGCGGATTTCGCCGTACTGCGTGTCGGACAGCGATTCCTTCTGCGGCGAGATGTCGAGCGTCACGCGGTCGCCATTGACGCGCGGCAACGCGTAGAAGCCGCTGCCGATGTCGCGGTACTCGGTGCCCTGAGTGACGGCGCCGCCGCCGGGACCGACCACGATCTGGCTGAACGGGATCGGAACCGAACTGCCGATCTGGATGAAGGCCGCGCCGCCCTCGACCACCTGCACGCGCTGCGACAGCCGGTCGTTCGCGTTGCCACGGGTCGACCACACACGCGCACCGGGGCGGAGGGCACCATTGCGCCGTTCGACCGCCACCCCGTCGTCACCGTCGTCAGGCAACGTAACCGACACGCCACCTGCGCCGATGCTGCCCGATACAGCCGCGCCATCACGACCGACCGTATCGTCGTTGTCCTGGCGCACCGAAATCATCAGGCTGCGCAGCGGCGTGTCCATGGCCTCGATCGCCTGCTTGACCGCCGCGCGCGTGGCCGCATCGGCGCGGATGAAGATGCGGTTGTTGGCGCCGGACAGCGCCGCGTCGCCACCGACCAGCGGTTTCAGCGCTGGCAGGATCTGTTCCGGCGTGCGGTGCTGCAGCGGAATGATGTCGAGCTTCGTCTGCGCCCAGGACGCAAACGGCAACAGCAGCAGGAAGAAGAAGGTTCGGACAAGCATGGCGAACACCGCTTTGATCGATCAGGCAGATTACAGCAAGGCGGCGTCACGGTTCTTGCAGTGCCGGCCGCGGTGCTTTCGCAGGAGCGAGCCATGGTCGCGAAGCGGTCGCAGATCGGCGGCCGGCACGGATGTGGCGTAAGGAATTGCGAGCATGGCTCGCTCCCACAAGACCGTCGCGACGCTCTGTGCCGTCGTGGTTCCTCCGCTGCAGGAGCGACCCATGGTCGCGAAGCGGGCGTGGATCAGCGGTGGACGCGGCGAATCGCGGGCGTGGCTCGCGTTTACAGGGAGGCGTTGCGGATTTCGGCGGAACGCGCGGGTTTTGTAGGAGCGACCCATGGTCGCGATGGAACGTGGATCAGCGATGGGCGTGTTACTGAGGTGTGGAATCGCGAGCATGGCTCGCTCCAGCGAAAACCATGGCGGCCCCCCCTGCAGGAGCGAACCATGCTCGCGATGCTTTACCTCGATCCGTGCGTGTCAGGCGGCGACCGGCGGGGCACCGTCGAAATCGACACGGTGCGCTTCGGCGAGGTACTCGCGAGTGCGCATTTCGATCAGGCGGCTGACCGTGCGGGTGAATTCGTTGGCGTGCGGGCCATCGGTGTAGAGCAGGTTCGCCTCGACTTCGGCCGACAGGATGAGCTTGACGCGGAAGTCGTACAGCACATCGACCAGCCAGGTGAAGCGGCGCGCCTCGTTGGCGTGCTCACGCCCCATCTTCGGCACGTCCGAGATCAGCAGCGAGTGATAGCGGCGCGCCAGTTCCAGGTAGTCGTTCTGCGAGCGCGGACCGCCGCACAGTTCCTGGAAATCGAACCAGACCGCGCCCAGCGAGCGCTGGCGCGTCTTCAGCGGGCGACCGAGGATTTCCAGCGGACCGTCGTCCGGTGACGGCTCTCCGCAGATCTGCCGGAAATCGTCGGCCAGCTTGGCGTCAGCTTCAGGACCGTTCGGCACCACATAGATGTCCATGCGCTCGAGCGAACGCAGGCGGTAGTCGACGCCGGCGTCGAGTTCGAACACTTCGAGCCGCTTCTTCAGCAGCTCTATCGTCGGCAGAAAGTTCTGCCGCTGCAGGCCGTTCGGATAAAGCCCATCCGGCGGATAGTTGGAGGTGGCGACCAGGATGACGCCGCGTTCGAACAGCGCCTCGACCAGCCGACCGAGGATCATCGCGTCGGCGATGTCGGACACATGGAATTCATCGAAGCACAGCAGGCGGGTGGATTTCGCCAGTTCGTCGGCGACCTGGGCCAGCGGATCGGCCTCCGACTTGTGCTTCTTCAGCGCGTCGTGGATCTGCTGCATGAAGGCGTGGAAGTGCACGCGGCGCTTGCGCCGGTAGGGCACGGCGTCGAAGAAGCAGTCCATCAGGAAGCTCTTGCCGCGCCCGACGCCACCCCAGAAATACACGCCTCGCGGCGGCTGCGCACGCGACAGCAGCTTGCGCAGCTGGCTGCGGCGCGCCGCCTTGAAGCCGAGCAGCTCGGAATAGAGCTGCTGCAGCCTGCGTGCGGCGGCGTGCTGCGACTCGTCCGCCTCGTAACCGTGCGACTTCAGCGCCGCCTCGAAGGCATCCATCATCCCCATTTCGGGGACCTTGAGGATTTCGTGCGGCATTGCCCGGTATCAGAAGTGCAGCGGTCGCTTGTCGCAGGCCAGTGCGGCTTCGTGCATGACTTCCGACAGGGTCGGGTGCGCGTGGCAGATGCGCGCGATGTCTTCCGAACAGGCACCGAATTCCATCGCCACGACGGCTTCGGCGATCAGCTCCGACGCGTTGTTGCCGATCACGTGCACACCGAGGATGCGGTCGGTCTTGGCGCAGGCGTACATGCGCACGAAACCGGTCGTGTCGCCCTGCCCCAGCGCGCGGCCGTTGGCCGCGAACGGGATCTGGCCCGCCTTGTACTCGATGCCTTCGGCCTTGAGCTGGGCTTCGGTCTTGCCGACGAAGGCGATTTCCGGGTGCGTGTAGATCACCCAGGGCACGGTGTCGTGATTGACGTGACCGTGCTGGCCGGCGATGCATTCGGCCACCATGACGCCCTCTTCCATGCCCTTGTGCGCCAGCATCGGGCCCGGCACCACGTCACCCACCGCCCACACGTTCTGCAGGTTGGTGCGGCACTGCGCATCGACTTCGATGAAGCCGCGCTCATTCATCTTCAGGCCGACCGCGTTGCCTTCAAGACCGTCGGTGTTCGGAATACGACCGACCGACACGATCAGGCGGTCGCACTCGAGTACCTGTTGTTCATCCTTCAGTTCATATTCGACGCGCACGCCGCTCGCGGTGCGTTCGACCTTGCCGATCTTGACGCCCAGCTTGATGCCGAGCTTCTGCTTCGCGGTGAAGATCTTCCATGCTTCCTTGGTGATCGCCGCGTCGGCCGAAGCCAGAAAGTCCGGCGCGGCTTCAAGGATGGTCACCTCGGCGCCGAGCCGCTTCCAGACGCTGCCCAGTTCCAGTCCGATGACGCCGGCGCCGATCACGCCCAGCTTCTTCGGCGCGCCGTCGAAGGACAATGCGCCTTCGTTGTCGCAGATGAACTTGTTGTCGACTTCGATGCCCGGCAGGTGGCGTGCGCGCGAACCGGTGGCAACGATGACGTGCTTGGCCAGCACGTGTTCCGTGGCACCGTTGCGGGTCACCGCAACCTTCCACTTCTCGTCTTCGCGACCGGCGAAGCTGCCCTTGCCGCTCAGCAGCGTCACGTTGTTCTTCTTGAACAGGCCGCGAATGCCGGTGGTCAGCTGGCCGACGATGTTGTCCTTGCGCTTCATCATCACGCCGACATCCATGCGCGGCGCGTCGATCGATATGCCGTGCATGACGAAGCTGTGATTGGCCTGCTCGAACAGTTCAGACGACTGCAGCAGCGCCTTCGACGGGATGCAGCCGACGTTCAGACAGGTACCACCCAGGCGCACTTCGCCCTTCGGATCGGCGTAGCTGTTGTATTCCACGCAGGCGGTGCTCAGACCCAGTTGGGCAGCACGGATCGCCGCGACATATCCGCCGGGACCGGCACCGATCACGACGACATCAAATTCCTTGGACATCAGCATTTGCTCCACATAAAGGTGCAAGGTTCAAGATCCAAGGTACAAGCTACAAGGACAACACCTTGCACCTTGTACCTTGCCACTTGATCCTGAATCAAACGTCGAACAGCAGGCGCGCCGGATCTTCCAGCGCTTCCTTCATCGTCACCAGACCGAGCACCGCCTCGCGACCGTCGATGATCCGGTGGTCGTAGGACATTGCGAGGTAGTTGATCGGACGGATCACCACCTGGCCGTTTTCGGCAACCGGACGGTCCTTCGTGGCATGGATGCCGAGAATGGCCGACTGCGGCGGGTTGATGATGGGCGTCGACAGCATCGAGCCGAACACACCGCCGTTCGAGATGGAGAACGTGCCGCCGGTCAGCTCCTCGATCGACAGCTTGCCGTCCTTGGCCTTCTGGCCGAATTCGGCAATCTTCAGTTCGATGTCGGCAAAGCTCATCTGATCGGCATCGCGCAGGATGGGCACGACCAGACCGCGCGGGCTGCCGACGGCGATGCCGATGTCGAAGAAGCCGTGATAGACGATGTCGTTGCCATCGACCGATGCGTTCAGCAGCGGGAACTTGCGCAGCGCCTGCAGGGCCGCCTTCACGAAGAAGGACATGAAGCCGAGCTTGACGCCATGCGTCTTCTCGAACTTCTCGGCGTACTTCTTGCGCAGGTCCATCACCGGCTGCATGTTCACTTCGTTGAACGTGGTGAGGATGGCGTTCTGCGCCTGCGACTGCAGCAGGCGCTCGGCCACACGGGCACGCAGGCGCGACATCGGTACACGCTGCTGCGGACGGTCGGCCAGCAGTTCTTCGAGCTTGACCGGAACCGGCGGCTGCGGCAGCGACGGCGTGGCCGCGGCCGGCGCAGCGGCCGGACG
>DATCUL010000506.1:0-6776 GCA_036567405.1 Methyloversatilis sp.
TGCGCAGCATCCACTCGCCGATCGGCACGATCAGCCCGCTTTCTTCCGCCACCGGTATGAAGCGGGCCGGTGAAATCAGCCCCTCGTCCGGATCGCGCCAGCGCACCAGCGCCTCGGTGCCCAGCAGACGGCCGGTCACCATGTCGATCTGCGGCTGGAAATGCAGTTCGAAATCGCCGTGCTCGAGCGCGCGGCGCAGACGGGTATCCAGATGCAGCCGGTCCAGCGCGGCGCGGCTCATGGCCTCTGTGTAGAAGCGGAACGCGCCGCGGCCGGAATCCTTGGCCTGGTACATCGCCACGTCGGAGTGCTGGATCAGTTCGGTGACGGTCGTGCCATCCTCCGGGAACACCGCGATCCCGATGCTGGCGCCGATGTAGATTTCGCGCCCTTCGGCCAGCACGAACGGGGCGTGCAGCAGGTCGAGCAGCATCTGCGCGACACGGGCGGCATCGTCCGGTGCCTCCATTTCCTCGATCAGCAGCACGAATTCGTCGCCACCCAGCCGGGCCAGCGTATCGACTTCACGCAGCCGCACGCGCAGCCGCTGCGCGATGGCGGCCAGCAATTCGTCGCCGGCCGGATGGCCCAGGCTGTCGTTGACGTTCTTGAACCGGTCCAGATCGATGAACAGCAGCGCTGCGCGCGCCCGGTTGCGGGTCGCCTTGTCGATCGCATGCTGCACGCGCGACTGCAGCAGCAGACGGTTCGGCAGGTCAGTCAGCGGATCGTGATGCGCAAGGTAGTCGAGCTGTGCCTCCGAGCGCTTGAGCTGGCTGATGTCGGTCATCACCGCGACGTAGCGGCTGGGCTTGCCGGCATCGTCATGCACGGTGCTGATGGTCAGCAGCTGCTGGTAGAGCTCGCCGTTCTTGCGCCGGTTCCACACTTCGCCCTGCCAGTGACCGCAGCCCAGCACCGCGGCCCACATGGCCTGGTAGAACTCGAGTTCATGCCGCCCCGACTGCAGCATGCTCGGCTTCCTGCCCAGCGCCTCGAACTCGCTGTAACCGCTGATCTCGGTGAATGCGCGGTTGAGCGCCACGATGCGCGCGTCGAGATCGGTGATGAACACGCCATCACGGGTACTTTCGAACACCGCCGCCGCCTGCCGGAGCGCCGCCGCGGCGCGCACCTTCTGCACCGCCAGCCCGGTGATGCGGCTGAAATCGTTGATCAGGGCGAACTGCGATGCGTCGGGCAGACAGGGCACATCGTGGTAGACGGCAAAGGTGCCAAGCACGTGGCCGTCATCGTTCTTGAACGGAACCGACCAGCAGGAACGGAAACCCGCGCGACGGACCAGATCGACATACTCCGTCCAGTAGGGATGATCGAGCACGTCCTCGGCCAGCACCGGTTCGCCGGTGAATGCAGCCGTCCCGCAGCAGCCGGCCCCCACTTCGGGCAGCAGCCCTTCAACCGCCGCGTTGTAGAAGCCGGGCAGCGAAGGCGCAGCGCCGTTGGTCAGCCGTCCGTTCGCGTCATCGAGCAGCAGGATGGAGACGCGCATCCCGGGTTCGATCGACTGCATGCGCAGTGCAATGGCTTCGAGTATGTCGCCGAGCGGGTCGGCCGCGACGATGCGGTCGAGCACCTCGGCGCGCGCATCGCCGATCAGCGTCGCCCGCTTGTCGGCCGTGATGTCGGTCCAGGATCCGACGAAATCGACCGTATCGGCGTGCGGCACTCCGACCCGGCGCAATTCGTCGCGCACCCATATTTCCCGGCCGTCGCGGCAGCGGAAGCGGTATTCGTGATTCAGGTAACCGTCGGCCAGCAGTTGCGACGTCAGCGCGACCGCTTCGTCGCGGTCCAGCGGATTGAGTCCGGCCACCCACCAGCCCGGTTCGAGCGCCTCGCCGACCTCGTAGCCCAGGATGCGTTCCACGTTCTCGCTGACCCAGGTCGGCCGGACCTCGCCCGCCTGGATGCGCAGGCTGTACACGATGGTCGGACTCGAGGCGAGCAACTGCGCCATGCGCTGATTGGTGTCGCGCAGGCGCTTTTCCTCGCGTACAAGTTCGGCGCGCCGATGCACTTTTTCCAGCGTTGCCGGCAGCTCGAACAGATACCCCTGGTGCTTGACCAGATAGTCGTCGACGCCAAGGTGCAGCGCGCTGGATGCGAGCTGCTCGCTGTCCTGGCCGGCGATCATGACCACCGGCGTCTGCAGCAGACGCTCCAGCCGGATCAGACGGATCAGTTCGAGCCCCTGGGTACCCCGCATGCCGGCATCGATCAGCAGCACGTCGAAACCCGGTTCGGCTTCCGGCCCTGCCGGCAGCCGCGCGACCGCCTCGGCAAAGCCGTGCACGACCTCGAGCTTGATCTGTGGCGCCTGCCTCAGCAGATGCCGGCGCATCAGGTCGAGGTCGAACGCGGTCGATTCGGCGCACAGCACGCGTATCGGCCGGTCTCGCCGAGCCGACATGCTGCGGAAGCGGACCAGTGCCGCATCGAGCACGCGCGGAAGCCGTTCGAGATACTGGTCGCACTTGATCAGGTAATCGTCGGCGCCGGCCTTCAGCGCGGCAATGGCCGCATCGCCATCGCCGGAGCCGGTCAGCACCACCACCGCCAGCGGATAGCCCAGCTCGCGCACATGCGCCAGCAATTCCAGCCCGGTACCGTCGGGCAGCTTGAGGTCGGTCAGCAGCAGATCGAAGGTCTGCCCCGCGAGCAGGCGCCGGGCTTCGCCCAGCGAAGTGGCGATGTCGATCTGCGACCCGTGACCGCAACGCTGCAGCGCGCGCTGCGTCAGGTCGGCATCGACCGCGGAATCTTCGGCGTAGAGGATGCGCATCACGTCGGGTGCTGGTTCAGTTCGCCCCAGTAGCGCTCGATATGTCCCGCCGCCTCGACGAAACGATCGTAGTCCACCGGCTTGACGATGTACGAATTGACACCCAGCGTATAGGCAGCCGCCAGATCCCGGTCTTCCGAGGATGAGGTGAGCATGATCACCGGAATGCAGCGGTATTTCGGATGCGCCTTGAACTGGCGGAGCACTTCGATGCCATTGACACGCGGCAGATTGACGTCGAGCAGTATCAGCGACGGCGGTCGTTCACCGGCATCCCAGCGGGGAATCAGGCCAAGCGCCTCCTCGCCATCGTGTGCCACGGAAATCGGCCCGAGCGACCGGCTGCGCGCAAACGCCCGGCGGGTCAGATCGATGTCGAACGGATTGTCCTCGACCAGCAGGATGGGGCGTGCCACGGGCTGCGAGTGGGCCGCGGCCATCATGCCGGAAACTCCAGATGGAAGCAGGCACCCTCGCCCGGCACGCTGTCCGCCCAGACCCGTCCGCCCATGCGCTGCATGGCCTTGCGCACCAGCGCCAGACCGACACCGGTGCCGGCGAAGTCCTCGCTGCGATGCAGGCGCTGGAATATCTCGAAGATCCGTTCGTGGTATTTCATGTCGAAACCTATCCCGTTGTCGCGCACCGAAAGCAGGACTCGGCCCTGCTCGACCTTTGCTTCCAGCGTGATTATCGGCGGCCGGGCGTCGCGACTGAACTTCAGCGCATTGTCGAGCAGATTGCGCAGCACCATTTCGACACCCTGGCGATCGGCACGGACCACGATGGACGGCACCTTGCCGACGACACTGGCCGACAGTGCGGCGAGTTCGTCGGCCCGACGCGCCAGCAGGCCCTGCATCACCTCGCCCAGATCGACCCGGCTGGATTCGATCGACCGGCGTTCCATGCGCGAATACGCGAGCAGATCCTCGATCAGCGCGTGCATCTGCCCCGCACCGTTGCGGATGTTGTTCAGGAAACGCTGTGCGGTCTCGTCCAGCCGGTCGCCATAGTCTTCGAGCAGGATCTTGCTGTAACCGTCGATGCCGCGCAACGGCGCCTTCAGGTCATGCGAGACTGCATAGGAAAAGGATTCGAGTTCCTTGATCGCTTCCGACAGCGCCTGGGTACGATCGGCCACGCGCTGTTCCAGTTCCTGGTTCAGCCGGCTCAGACTGTCCTGCATGCCGCGCAGTTCGGTGATGTCGCGCGCGATGCCCAGTACGCCGATCAGCTCGCCGGCGGCACTGCGCATCGGTGTCTTGATGGTCTGCAGCAGCAGATGCTCGCCGGTATCGGCCAGCGTCACCCACTCGTCGTTGATGCTGCGGCAACCGGCCCGTATCGCCCGTTCGTCGTGCGCGCGGAAATAATCGGCCGTCTCCTTCGGAAACAGGTCGTAGTCGGTCTTGCCGAGCAGTTCGGCTTCACGCAGTCCGGCCAGCCGCTCGAACATGCGGTTGCACGACAGATAGACGCCCTCGGGCGATTTCAGCCACACCATGTCCGGCAACGACGCGAACAGCGTCTGCAGGTGGGTGCGTTCCTTTTCGACCGCCTGCTCGGCCTGACGCCGCGCGGTGACGTCGACGTCCATGCACACGAAGATGTGTTCGTCGCGCGCACCCGGGATGCTGAAGGTCGCGGACTCGACATGCTTCTGCTCGCCGCTGCGGGTGCGCACCCGGTACTCGGACGGCCCCGCGCTGGCTCCGGTCCGCTCGATCCCGGCCAGCACGCGGGCAAAGCGGTCGGCATCGTCATCCAGCAGCATCAGCTGGGCGGCGGTGCGCCCCATCGCCTCGTCCGGGCTCCAGCCGTACAGCCGGGTCGACGCACAGTTCCAGTAGAGCACGCGGCCCGCCGCGTCGAACCACTGCACGGCGACATTGGGCGCCTGTTCAAGTGTCGCCCGCAGCCGCTCCTCGGATTCCCTCAGCGCGCGCTCCGCCGCGACGACATCACTCACGTCGAGCAGGGTGCCGGCGTACTTGACCAGTCCGCCGGGCGCATCGGCCACGCGCCGTATCGACGGCTGCAGATGGCGCACCGGGCCGAGCGCCGGGTCGGTGCGGAACACGCCGACCGCATCGATGTTGCTGTCACCCATCCGCGCCAGCACTTCGCGCATGCGCTGCCGGTCGTCCGGATGGATGTGCGCAAGATAGGTTTCGTTGTCCGGCATGCCCCGGTCCGGGTCCATGGCGAAGAAATCGAACATCTGGCGCGACCACCAGCGGCGCCCCAGCGCCGGATAGAACTCCCAGCTGCCCAGCCGCGCGATGCGCTCGGCCTCCTGCAGCCGGTTGCGCTCGAGCCGGAGCGCCTGCTCGGACTCCCGGCTCGCCGTGATGTCCTGGATCACCGCGATGTGAAAATCCGGTTCGTCTCCCGGCAGCCACAGCGGCGACACGCTGAGCGTCACCCACAGCGTCCGCCCGTCCTTGTGGAACAGGCGCTTCTCCATCGAGAACTCACGGATCTGGCCAGTCCTGAGCGCTTCCATCTGTCGCAGGTCGGCGGCCAGATCGTCAGGATGGGTGATGCGCATGAAATCGAGCGCATGCATTTCGTCGGCGCTGTAGCCGACGATGTCGCAGTACTTGCGGTTGATTTCGACGAAATGCCCGGCGCGGGTGTCGATGCGCGCCACGCCGACGGCGGCCTGTTCGAACATCGCGCGGAAATGCCGCTCGCTGTCGCGCAGTGCCATGTGCTGCCCCTGCAGACGCTCGGCCATGTCGTTGAACGCCGCGCCGATTTCCGCCAGTTCATCGCTTCCGCCAAGGCTGACGCGGGTATCGAGACGACCGCGGCCAAAGGCGCGCGCCGCTTCGGTCAGCCGCGCCGCGCGACGGAACCAGATGAGGTGCAGGAAGACAGACAGCGCGAAGGCCGAGCACAGGATGGTGGCGGCATGGCGCCACAGTTCGGCCCTGCTGCGGTGCAGACGCTGCGCCAGCGGCAGGGCGAGGTCCGAGCGCACCAGCAGCCGGTAGCCGGAGCCGAGCGACAGCACGCCGATCAGCGCGGTGCGCCCGGCATCGACCTCGACGTGCAGCGGCCGGTCCTGCGTCTGCTCGACGCCCGACAGCGCGACCCCGGCCCGTGCGTCCTCCGCCAGGGCATCGGCCAGCGGGCGGCCGACGTCCGCGCGCGCCAGCGAGCCGACGATCACATCGCCCGGTGCGGTCAGATAGGCGTGGGTCAGGTGCGGCCGCAGCCCGAGTTCGGCCACCATGCGCCGCAACTGCAGCGAATTGCCCTGTTCAATCTGCTGTTCGATGCGCGACTGCTCGACACCGAGGCGCTCGATCAGCGACAGCGACTGTTCCTCTTCGACCAGCACGCGGTATTCGCGCAGCTGCTGTGCGTGGTTGAAGGCCACGAGCAGCAGCGCGACCACCGTGATCAGGGCCGGCACCAACGTGCGCGCCGGCAGTCCGAACCGGCTGCGCCCCGTCACCGGGTCAGCCCCGAGGCGACGATGCCATCGGACACACCGGCATCGAACAGCATCCGCCAGTCAGGCGGCGTCGATACGCGCCGGCTTGCCCGCAGGTCATCGGCCAGCCGCTGCAGCGCAAGCACCGGCGCATCGGGTACCTGGCGCAGCATGGTCGCGCTTTCCTCCAGCGAGAACAGGTGCAGGCGTCCCAATGCCTTCATGTACTCGGCCGCGTTCAGATCGGTGCCGGCCGCCAGCATGCGGGCGGTCTCCTGCGGTCTGGCCAGCAGCGCGAGCCGGCCCTGCTCGAACGCTTCCAGCATGGCACGCGCCTGCCGGGGCCGCGCAGCCAGCGCATCGGCGCGGATCACCAGCACATCCACCACCTCGCCCGGCATGCGGCTGGTATCGAGCACCACGTTGAAGCCGGCCGCCTCCAGCCGCGACAGGACCGGCTCGAAGGTGATGACCGCATCGACCTGCCCCCGGCGCAGCGCCGCTTCGTGTTCGACCACCGGC
>DATCUL010000507.1:0-2289 GCA_036567405.1 Methyloversatilis sp.
GGTGCGTCGCCGGCAGCCGGTGCGCGGGCCGGCCGGTCGCCACGCGGAGCACGGTCACCGAAGTCCTTGCGCGGCGGACGCTCGCCCGATTCGGGGCGGGGCGGACGCGGTGTCCATTCGCGGCGCGGCGCGCTGCCCTCGGCACGCGGCGCACGCGCCGGTCTTTCGTCGCCATCCCGGCGTGGCGGGCGGGAACGGTTGTCGGCATCGGGGCGTGCGGCACGCGGCTTGCGCGGTGCGCCGTCACGGTCCGACGTGCCGGCCGATGGAGCGACCTGGGCGGTATTGCGGCTCAGGGTGCGGGACTTTGCGGTGCTGTTGCGCACCGGCTTGCGGGCGGGATCGCGGTCGGAGGAGCGCGAATCGCCGGATTTGCTTGGTAAACCCAGTTTCGGACGGGTGGTCATCGGTCTGTCAACAATCTGTGGACCGCACAGCATAGCGGGGTCTTGAAATGCCGGGGGGAAGTCTCCATCTGCAGGCGCGGGCATTAAATCCAGTATCAGCCAGCCCACGTTGTCATTTCACTACACGGAGTAGTCATGTCGGAAACCGCCACCGCCGCTCAGACCATGAATTTCCAGGCCGAGGTGAAGCAGCTGCTGCACCTGATGATCCACTCGCTGTACAGCAATCGCGACATCTTCCTGCGCGAGCTGGTCAGCAATGCGTCGGATGCCTGCGACAAACTGCGCTTTGAAGCCATCGCCGACCCGGCGCTGCTTGAATCGGATTCGGACCTGAAGATCCGCGTCGCCTACGACAAGGACGCGCGCACCATCACCATCACCGACAACGGCATCGGCATGTCGCGTGAAGAAGCCATCTCGCACCTTGGCACGATCGCGCGCAGCGGTACCAAGGAATTCTTCTCCAGCCTGACCGGCGACCAGAAGAAGGACGCCAACCTGATCGGCCAGTTCGGTGTCGGCTTCTACTCGGCCTTCATCGTGGCCGACACGGTCACGGTCACGACGCGCCGCGCCGGACTGCCGGCCAGCGCCGGCGTGCGCTGGTCCTGTTCGATGACCGGCGATGCCGCCGGCGAATACACGGTCGAGCCGGTCGAACGCGAAGCACGCGGCACCGAAATCGTGCTGCACCTGCGCGAGGACCAGGACGAACTGCTCAACGACTACAAGCTGCGCACCATCATCCGCGCCTATTCGGATCACATCCTGCAGCCGGTGATCATGAAGAAGCAGGAGTGGAAGGAAGGCGTGCAGATCGCCACCGACGAGGACGAGACGGTCAATCAGGCGAATGCGCTGTGGACCCGTTCGAAGTCCGACATCACCGACGAGCAGTACCAGGAGTTCTACAAGCACATCAGCCACGACTTCCAGGCGCCGCTGGCGTGGACCCACGCGCGGGTCGAAGGTCGCCATGAATACACGCAGCTGCTGTACGTGCCGTCGCATGCCCCGTTCGACATGTGGGACCGCAAGGCCAAGCACGGCCTGAAGCTGTACGTGCGCCGCGTGTTCATCATGGACGACGCGGAAAAGCTGCTGCCGGCCTACCTGCGCTTCGTGCGCGGCGTGGTGGATTCGGCCGATCTGCCGCTGAACGTGTCGCGCGAGCTGCTGCAGGAAGGCCGCGACATCGACACCATCCGTTCCGGCTGTACCAAGAAGGTGCTGTCGGTGCTGGAGGATATGGCCGAGAACGACAAGGACAAGTACGCCGCCTTCTGGAAGGAATTCGGCAACGTGTTCAAGGAAGGCATCGGCGAGGACTCGGCGAATCGCGAAAAGATTGCGAAGCTGATGCGTTTTGCCTCGACCCATCTCGACACCGAGGAGCAGTCGGTGTCGCTGGCCGACTACCTGTCGCGCATGAAGGACGGCCAGAGCAAGATCTACTACGTCACTGCCGAGTCGTTCAAGGCCGCGAAGAACAGCCCGCACCTCGAAGTCTTCCGCAAGAAGGGCATCGAAGTGCTGCTGATGACCGAACGCGTCGACGAGTGGGTGGTCGGCAATCTGCCCGACTTCGAAGGCCGTTCGCTGGTGTCGGTCGCCAAGGGCGGGCTGGATCTGGGCGCGCTCGAGGATGCCGCCGAGAAGGAGGCGCTGGAACGCGATGCCGGCGAGTTCAAGCCGCTGGCCGAACGCCTGCAGGCAACGCTGACCGAACGGGTGAAGGAAGTGCGCATCACGCACCGCCTGACAGAGTCGCCGGCCTGCCTCGTGTCGGACGAGTTCGACATCGGCGGCAATCTGGCGCGCATCCTGAAGTCGGCCGGTCAGGAAGCACCGATCTCCAAGCCCATCCTGGAAATCAATC
>DATCUL010000508.1:0-30518 GCA_036567405.1 Methyloversatilis sp.
AGGCGGACGAGCCGGAAGAAGGCAAGGATCCGCTCGATGTGGCGAGCGATGCTTCGGTGCTGCCCGCGGCGACAGACCTGATCGCCGCCACGCTGGTTCCGCCTCCGACCGCGCTGCCGGTCGCCGAACAGCTGGTGGCGAGAACGCCTTCCAGGACGAGCGAAGAAGGCCAGTATCTGGTCGAACTCGACCTCGACCGCGGTGCGCCCGCCGGCGGTGAAAAAAATGCCCCGGCACTGCAGGCGGCAGCGATTGCCGGCCAGACCGGCACGGCGGAGACTGTCGACGGCAAAAAGATGCCGGAATCCAGCCCTCTGACCGACCTGCTGCCGGATGCCGGTCAGCAGGCTGCCCAGACGATCCAGCACACGGATTTCCGCGCCCACCTCACCGCTGCGCAACGTCCGGCCACCGAGCTGGCCGTGGCCACCCCGATCACGCATCCAGGCTGGGCGGACGACGTCGGCCATCAGGTGACCTGGCTGGCCGATCAGGGATCGAGCAGCGCAGAGCTGGTACTGACGCCGCCGCATCTGGGCCGCATCGAGATTTCGCTGCAGATCGGTCCTGACCAGAGCAGCGCACAGTTCGTATCGGCCAGCCCGCAGGTGCGCGAGGCACTGGAGCAGGCGATGCCGCGCCTGCGCGAAATGCTGGCCAGCGGCGGAATCTCGCTGGGTGAGGCCAACGTCAGCAGCGATCACCCGTCGGGCGAACGCGGCCACGGCAACGGCCGTGACGGTCGCGGACGCGACGGATCGGCAGCCGTGGAAGGCCTACTCGCGACACCGGCACGACGCGGTGTCGGCCTTGTAGACCTGTTCGCCTGAGCGGAAAAACACGACCTGATGACGAACCGTACCGGATCAGCGCTAAAAAAACGGATCATTCGGCCGTTATTCGGACATTGAAAGGCATCAGTACCCGCCGACAATTCCGAACCATACTGGAGCGAACATCATGTCCAAAGCTGCAACCGCAGACGAAGCCGCTGGCGAAGCGCCGAAAAAGAGCAAGAAGATGCTGTTCATCATCATCGGCGTCGTCGCGCTCGTGCTGATCGGCGGTGCCGCTGCATTCTTCATGATTTCCGCCAGTCACCAGGCCGCGGCCGACGAAGCCAGTGCCGACGAAATGTCGGACGAGGATCCGGACGCTGCGGCGAAGGAAGCCAAGAAGGCCAAGCTCAAGAAGAAGAAGGAAGCCGAAGCCAAGGGCCTGCCGCCGGCTTTCGTCGAACTGGAGCCATTCACGGTCAATCTTCAGCCGGAGTCGAACGTCGACCAGTACCTTCAGGTGAAGGCCTCGCTGAAGGTAGATGAAGCCCATGCGGCCGACCACGTGAAGGCCTACACGCCGGAAATACGCCACCACGTGCTGCTGCTGCTGTCCGGCAAGAAGGCGTCGGAACTGAGCCATCCGGAAGGCCGCGAGGCGCTGGCGAACGAAATCAAGAACGCGGTCAATGCGATCGTGGGTGAAGTGCCCAAGAACAAGAAGGGCGAACCCGAAGAACCTGTGGGCCCGGTCGAAGCCGTGCTCTTCACGTCCTTCATCATCCAGTAGGGAAACACATGTCCGACTTTCTTTCCCAGGAAGAGGTCGATGCCCTGCTCAAGGGTGTCACCGGCGAAGCTGACGAAGCGGTCGAAGCCGAAGATACGAGCGGTGTTCGTCCGTACAACCTCGGCACCCAGGAAAGAATCGTACGTGGGCGCATGCCCACGCTGGAACTGATCCACGAGCGGTTCGCGCGCTACCTGCGCATCGGGCTGTTCAATTTCATGCAGCGCAGCGCCGAGATCTCGCTCGGTCCGATCCGTGTGCAGAAGTATTCGGAATTCATCCGCAACCTGGTGGTGCCGACCAACCTGAATCTGGTGCAGGTCAAGCCGCTGCGTGGCACCGGGCTGGTGGTGTTCGACCCGAATCTGGTGTTTCTGGTCATCGACAACATGTTCGGGGGCGATGGCCGCTTCCACACGCGAGTCGAAGGTCGCGATTTCACGCCGACAGAACAGCGCATCATCCACGGGCTGCTCGACGTGTTCTTTGCCGAGTACGAGCGCTCGTGGGAGCCGGTGTTCAAGATCAAGTTCGACTACATGCGTTCGGAGATGAATTCGCAGTTCGCCAACATCGCCACGCCGTCGGAAATCGTGGTTGCAGCGACCTTTACCGTCGAACTGGGCGGCGTATCGGCGGAGATGCACATCTGCCTGCCCTACTCGATGGTCGAGCCGTTGCGCGACACGCTGAATTCGTCGATGCAGAGCGACAGCGTCAGTTCCGACAACCGCTGGATCACCCTGCTGACCCGGCAGGTGCAGGACGCGGCGGTCGAACTTTCGGTCACGCTGGGCGAGGGATCGCTCACGCTGGGTGGCCTTAACAACCTCAAGGTTGGCGACATCATTCCGATAACCATTCCAGAAACGGTACAGGCCGAAGTCGATGGCATCCCGGTGCTGGAGTGCCGTTACGGCATACAAGGTGGCCGATACGCGCTGAAAATCGAGCGCTTCATGGCTGGTGAAGAAGAGTTGATCGAGCATGCCCTGAACGTTCAGGGCAGGAAGACGGGTGAGGAACCATCATGAGTGATCTGGCCGACGCGGAACAACAGGTCAGCGACGACGACTGGGCCGCCGCGATGTCCGAGCAGACCACGGCGGATGACGCCCTGGCTGCGCTCGACGCCGAATCCGCTCCGGCGGCGCAACCGGCAAACATCTTCCAGCAGTTCGGCGATACGGCGAACAAGACCGAAGGTCTGCGCGACTTCGAAATGATCCTCGACATCCCGGTGCAGCTGACCGTCGAGTTGGGCCGCACCAAGATTTCGATCCGCAACCTGCTGCAGCTGGGCCACGGCTCGGTGGTCGAACTGGACGGCATGGCCGGCGAACCGATGGACGTGCTGGTCAATGGCACGCTGATCGCCCAGGGCGAGGTCGTGGTCGTGAACGAGAAGTTCGGCATCCGCCTGACCGACATCATCACGCCGGCAGAACGCATGAAGAAGCTCAAACGCTGAACCGATCGGATATCCGGCCGGATGCCGTGCCCGGGGCGACGCACATGCGTCGCCCTTTTTGTTCGCCTTGCCGGCACCGCCATCGCCGCGCAAGATTCGGGTTTCCCGGCCCTCGAGGATCTGTCATGCGACTTCTGCTCGCCATCTTCCTGCCCTTCATGGTTTTCTTCACCATCGGTCGTCCGATCGCCGGCATCGTCTGCCTGCTGCTGCAGCTGACACTTCTCGGATGGATACCGGCGGCGCTGTGGGCGGTCTATTCGCTGGGCCAGTACAAGACCGAGAAGAAGATTGAGGACGCGCTCGGACGACACTGAGCGTGCCCGTACCCGATTGCGGACGGATACGACGACAGCGGCTACCGACGGACGGCGGCCAGCGTGCCGCGGCCGGCAGAAATTGCCCCCCGAAAGCGCTTCTATTCCAGCGCTGAACGACCGGGCCGGCGCGCTAGGCTGTGCCCATGAAAAGATTCATGCCTCTACTGCTGCTCGCTGCCGGCGGTCGGCTGCATGCAGCCGACACCGCGCCGGCGGTGGCGAACACATCCGGCACTGGCGCGGTGATACAGATGCTCGGCGCACTGGCACTGGTGCTGGCGGTACTGTTCGCCGTGCTGTGGCTGCTGCGCCGCGTTTCGGGCGGCCGTCTTAACGGCACGGCGCCGATCCGCACTGTCGGCGGCATCGCACTCGGTTCACGCGAACGCGTGGTGCTGCTGGAAATCGGCGAACACTGGCTGGTGGTTGGTGTGGCCCCCGGTTCGGTCACCGGCATCGCAACGCTTCCGCGTGGCGAACTGGCTGGCCAGGGCGGTGACGACAGCGGCGTAAGGAAGATGGCACCGGATTTCGGCGCGCTGCTGGCCAGACTGAAGGCGGGCCGCCCATGATGCGCCGGCTGCTGTTTCCCGCCACCCTGGCTGCGCTGGCCCTGCTGGGCGCGCCGGAAATCCACGCCCAGGCACTGCCCGCGCTGACCAGCACGCCGGCGGCCGGCGGCGGCACCAACTGGTCGCTGTCGATCCAGACGCTGCTGCTGCTGACCAGCCTGTCCTTCCTGCCGGCGGTCATACTGATGATGACCAGCTTCACGCGCATCATCATCGTGCTGTCGATGCTGCGCCAGGCCATGGGCACGCAGACCAGCCCGCCGAACCAGGTTCTGGTGGGACTGGCGCTGTTCCTGAGCTTTTTCATCATGGCGCCGGTCGGCGAGAAGATCTACACCGATGCCTACCTGCCGCTGACCGAGAACCGCATCGGCTTCGAGCAGGCACTGGACATCGGTGCGAAACCGCTCAAGACCTTCATGCTCAAGCAGGTACGCGAACCGGACATCGAGCTGTTCATGCGGCTGTCGAACACGCCCAAGGTGGCCAGTTCCGAAGAACTGCCGATGCGCGTGGTGGTACCCGCCTACGTCACATCCGAACTGAAGACCGCCTTCCAGATCGGCTTCATCATCTTCATTCCCTTCATCATCATCGACATGGTGGTCGCGTCGGTGCTGATGTCGATGGGCATGATGATGATGTCGCCGGTCATCGTGTCACTGCCGTTCAAGCTCATGCTGTTCGTGCTGGTCGATGGCTGGAACCTCGTCCTCGGCACGCTTGTTTCAAGTTTCGGCCAGATCTGAAGGATTCGCCATGACCCCCACCACCGTCGTCGACATCGGCCGCCACGCGATCGAAACCCTGCTGCTGGTATCGGCCCCGCTGCTCGCGGCCGCCCTGATCACCGGTCTGATCGTCAGCATCTTCCAGGCGGCCACCCAGGTGAACGAAATGACTCTGTCATTCATTCCCAAGCTGCTGGCGGTATTCGCGGTGATGGTGATAGGTGGGCCGTGGATGATCACCATCATGACCGACTACATCCGCCGTCTCTACTCGTCGATCCCGTCGCTGCTCGGCTGACCGCACGTCATGATCTCGCTGACCGCCGCGCAGCTCGACCTGTGGATGGCCAGCTTCCTGTTTCCGCTGGTGCGCGTGCTCGGCCTGATCAACGCTGCCCCGATTTTCAGCAACCGCGCGATTCCGATGCGCATGCGTCTGGCGCTGGGCGTGCTGGTCACCGTCGCGCTGCTGCCGACGCTGCCGCCATCAGGCCTGACCGTAGGGTCGTGGCAGGGCATTCTGGCACTGGTGCAGCAGATGCTGATCGGCGTGGCGCTCGGCTTCACGATACGCATCGTATTTTCCGCCGTGGACCTGGCCGGCGAACTGATCGGCCTGCAGATGGGTCTCGGGTTCGCCATGTTCTACGACCCGGAAAACGCTGCCCAGTCGCCGGTGATCGCCGAATTCCTCGGGCTTCTGGCCACCCTGATCTTCCTGTCGATCAACGGCCACCTGATGCTGCTGGCGGTTCTTGGCAACAGCTTTCAGTGGTGGCCGGTCGGAGCCGACATCTTTCCGGCGGCCGGCTGGCTGTCGATCGCACGCTGGGGCAGCACGCTCTTTTCTGCCGGCCTGATGCTCGCACTGCCGCTGATTGCGGCACTGATGGTGGTCAACATCGCGCTGGCAGTACTGACTCGCGCCGCCCCGGCACTCAACCTGTTTGCGATCGGTTTTCCGGTCACACTGATAGCCGGATCGGCGATGATGATGCTGTCGCTGCCGTTTTTCGCACCGGCCTTCCAGAGACTGTTCGACTATGGCCTGCAGACGGTCGCCCAGCTCGCGATGGGCTGATCCGGATCAGAACAGCACGTCGCGCGACACCCCGGCACGGCGCAGTATCTTGCGCAGCTGAGCCAGCGCTTCGAGCTGGATCTGGCGTACCCGCTCGCGTGTCAGGCTGAGCCGCTCGGCAAGATCTTCCAGCGTCGCGATTTCACGGCCGTTGATGCCGTAACGATATTCGACAACCGTTCTCTGCTTGTCGCCGAGTTGCGAGATCCAGTCCTGAACCAGGCCGCTGATCTCGGCGTTCTGGATCTGCTCGTCCGGCCCCCGCTGATTGTCGTCGGCCAGTGATTCGCCTATCGACAGCGATGGATCGATATCGAGCGGCGCATCGAGCGATGCGGTGTGTTCGTTCAGTGACAGGATGTGGCGCACGTCCTCGACCGGCTTGGCCAGCAGCTGGGCGATGTCCTCCGCGCAGCACTCGCCGCCGCCACGCGACTCGAGGTTGCGCATGGCGCGCAGCACCTGATTCAGTTCCTTGACCACATGCACTGGCAGCCGGATCGTGCGCGACTGGTTCATGATCGCGCGCTCGATGTTCTGCCTGATCCACCATGTGGCATAGGTGGAGAAACGGAAACCGCGCTCGGGATCGAATTTTTCCAGCGCATGGATCAGCCCGAGATTGCCCTCCTCGACCAGATCGAGCAGCGGCATGCCGCGGTTAAGGTAGTGCTTTGCGATGTTGACCACGAGACGCAGGTTGCGCTCGATCATGATCTGCCGTGCAGCGAAGTCGCCCTCGCGCACGCGCCGCGACAGAGAAAGCTCCTCATCGGGCGTCAAAAGAGGGTTGGCGCCGATCTCGTTCAGATAGAGCTGGGTCGCATCGCCGAGAAATTCCGCCTCGGGCATCTCGGCCAGTTCGACCGGAACGTCCGCCGCCTCGATGTCGCCAATCGCAGCGTCGTCCTCCGACGGCTCTACAGGTTCGGCATCTTCGGGCAGCGACAGATCGGACATGGTTCTATCTCGGCGGCAGATATTTCAGCGGATCGACGGGTTTGCCCTGGCGCCTGACTTCGAAGTGCAACCGTGGCTTGCCGGCTTCGGTATCCGTATCACCGAGTTCGGCGATCCTTTGTCCGCGTTTCACCGTGTCGCGTTCCTGAACCAGGATCTTGCTGTTGTGTGCGTAGGCGGACAAATAGGTGTTGTCGTGCTTGATGATCACCAGTTTGCCATAACCGCGCATTGCCTCGCCGGCGTACACGACACGGCCGCCCGCCGCAGCGAGTACCGGATCTCCGGTACGTCCCGATACGTCCACGCCCTTGTTCGTACCGTCGCCGAAGCGGCCGATGATGCGGCCTGCAGCCGGCCAGCTCCAGTCTATGCCGTCTTCCGAATGCACCAGTTCGGGCGCCGTGGCGGCTGCCCCCCCCGCCTGCACCGGAACAGCGGGAGCCGGTGTTGCCGCCGCTGCTGTTGCGACAGTCACTGCGGCAGCGACCGGAGCAGCCTTCATCCGCGCCAGAGCTTCTTCCGAGTATGGCTCGACGCCTCCGCGCGGCTCGCGCTTGAGCATGGCGGTATTGACCGATTCGACCGTCGGAGCGGGCGCCGGCACCACTGCCTGCGCACCCTTGGCCATACCGTCCAGCGGTCTGGACTCGACACCGCCCGGTGCCACGATCGGCCGCGTTTCCACCGTGCCTTCGGGCGGCGTGACCCGCAGTTCCTGTCCGATGCGGATCAGGTTGGGATTCTCGATATTGTTCCAGGTCGCCAGGTCACGCCAGTCCTGACCGTTCTCGAGCGCGATGCTGTACAGCGTGTCGCCCTTGACCACGACGTGATAACCACCACGTGCGGCATTCGCCGGGGACACCGCAGCGGAGGCGGGCGCTGAGGCTGATGCAGCCGGCGCTGATGCCGGCTGACGGTCCTCGACCGGAGCTGGCCGCGAACCGGCGCAGGACGCCAGCAGCACGCAGACCCCGGACAGGACGAACAGCGATTTCTTCATTCAACCCCCGGCAGAAGCGGTACGAAGCGCACCGCATCCAGTTTCGATTCCACATAGCGCTGTGGCTGACGCTCGATCAATCGCAGCGACTGATCGCTGGTACCGACCGGAATGACCAGTCGCCCACCTTCAGCCAGTTGTTCCAGCAACGATGTCGGCACCGACGCGGCAGCGGCGGCGACGATGATTGTATCGAACGGTGCCTCAGACGCCAGACCGACCGTACCGTCCGCATGTTTCAGCCGGACATTCGGCAGGCGCAGCGGGCGCAGATTGCGTTTTGCCCGCTCCAGCAGCGGCGCGATGCGCTCAACGGCATACACATCGGTTGCCAGCTTCGAGAGCACCGCCGCCTGATAACCGCAACCGGCACCGACTTCGAGCGTCTTGCCCAGAGGACGTCCGCCAGCGCGCAGAAGTTCAATCATTCGTGCAACCACGAAGGGTTGTGAAATGGTCTGCTGGAAGCCCAGCGGCAGCGCAGTGTCTTCGTAAGCGCGCGTGCCGAGAGCTTCCTCGACGAACTGATGACGCGGGATGGCCTGCATCGCCGCCAAAACGCCCTCATCACGGATACCCGACTTGCGCAAGCGCTCTACCATCCGGGCGCGGGCACGCGTCAGGCTGAGATTCGCGTCAGCCGAATTCATGCGCCCAGCCAGTCCCGTATCGGTCCCATCTGGGTCACATGGGTCAGATCGATCTGCAGCGGCGTGATCGACGCAAAACCATTGGCCGTTGCATGAAAATCGGTGCCCTCGCCAGCGTCCTGTGCCGCTCCTGCAGCACCGACCCAGTAAACGGTCTCGTTGCGCGGATTGGTCGTGCGCACGACCGGTTCGGCCTTGTGGCGACGCCCCAGACGGGTCACACGCACCCCCTTCAGTTCGTCCGTCGACAGATCCGGAACATTGACGTTGAGCAATACCGGTGCAGCGAAAGGACGTTCAGTCAGACGCCGGACCAGATCGCAGGCAATGCGCGCGGCGGTCTCGTAGTGGGCGCTGCCCTTGCGCGTCATCGATATCGCGATCGCCGGTACGCCGAGCAGATAGCCTTCGGTGGCGGCGGCAACCGTGCCCGAGTAGATCGTGTCATCGCCCATGTTCGCGCCATCATTGATGCCGGACACCACGATGTCGGGCAGATGATCGAGCATGCCGGTCACCGCCAGATGCACGCAATCGGTCGGCGTGCCATTGACATAATGAAAACCGTTGCGAGCGCGTCGCAGTATCAGGGGACGATCAAGCGTAAGTGAATTGCTGGCACCGCTGCGATCCGCCTCGGGTGCCACCACGGTGACATCGCCGACTTCGCCGAGTGCGCGCGCAAGCGCTTCTAGACCGGGGGCGAAATAACCGTCGTCGTTGGACAACAGGATGCGCATGGGAAGCTGCGAGTGAAGGTTGCGACCGAAAACCGCAACTCGATGGAGCAAAGAGGAAAATGGTCGGGGCGGCGGGATTCGAACTCGCGACCCCTTGCACCCCATGCAAGTGCGCTACCAGGCTGCGCTACGCCCCGACTCAGACCGAAAGTATATCAGGGGAGACCGATCTTGGACCGCGACCCGATGAAAAACTGTACTTGAACCACTCAACCCAGCAGTTCAAGCAGAGCTTCCAGTTCGCTGCGCAGCGCTGCTGCGTCAATACCGTTCGCATTGCCCGTCGCTTCGGCCGGCGCACGCGGATCGGAATCGTCCAGACGGTTGCGGGCACCGCTGATGGTGAAGCCCTCTTCGTAAAGAAGTTGGCGGATGCGCCGGACCAGCAGCACTTCATGATGCTGGTAATAGCGGCGGTTGCCTCGCCTCTTGACCGGCTTGAGCTGGGTGAATTCCTGCTCCCAATAGCGCAGCACATGCGGCTTGACGCCACACAGTTCACTCACTTCGCCGATCGTGAAGTAACGCTTGGCCGGAATCGCAGGCAACGCCTGCGCGTCCTTAATCGTCGTTTCCATCGTATGCGATGCCCTCGACGGCTGCCTTCAGCTTCTGACTGGCGTGAAACGTGACGACCCTCCGCGCGGTAATCGGTATTTCCTCACCGGTTTTCGGATTGCGTCCTGGGCGTTGCGGCTTGTCGCGCAACTGGAAGTTGCCAAAGCCTGACAGCTTGACGCCGTCGCCGCCTTCCAGCGCGTCGCGGATCTCGTCAAAGAATGCTTCGACCATATCCTTGGCTTCGCGCTTGTTCAGCCCTACCTGTTCGAACAGCATTTCTGCCAGTTCGGCCTTGGTCAGTGTGGTCATGCGGCTTCCCCGTACTCCTGTCGCCCTGCCGCCTCAGGCGCGCAGCTTTGCCCCGAACTCACGCTGTGCATACATCACCAGATCATGTACGGCCGCATCAACCTCAGCGTCCGCCAAAGTACGTTCAGTATCTTGCATAACTATGCGGAAAGCAAAGCTTTTTTCCGCATCCGCTATTCCTTTTCCCTGATACAGGTCGAACAATGCAATCTCCGTCACGATGGCCGGAGCCGCACCGCGCAGGCCGTTCAGCACCAATGCGGCGGCCGTCGAGCGCGGCACCAGCAGCGCGATGTCCCGGCGCACCGAAGGCTGTTTCGACAGCGTGCGATAGGCCGGCATGTTCACCGCCAGCAGCGGATCGATGTCCAGTTCGAACAAGACCGGCGCACTCCCGAGATCGTAGCGCTGCACCAGCTCGGGGTGCAGTTCGCCGATGACGCCGAGCGGACGGCCCTCCAGGCTGATCGAAGCCGAACGTCCGGGATGCAGCGCCGGATGACGCACCACCTCGAAGGTCGCCTGAAGCGGCCACAACAGCGCCTCAACATCGGCCTTCACATCGAAGAAATCGGCAGCTCGCGCGGCTGAACCCCACTGCTCGCCCTGCAGTCCGCCCCAGGCCAGTCCGGCGATGCGCAGGGTCTGCGCAAAACCGGGAACCGGCAGCGCCGCCGCATCGCGCGCGAAGCAACGTCCGATCTCGAACACGCGTACGCGATCCGCCTGCCGGCGACGGTTGGTCGCGACATTGTCGACCAGACCTCCGATCAGCGTCGAACGCATGACCGACATCTGACTGGCGATCGGATTGGCCAGTACCACCGGCATCTCGTTGCCGGCGAAATCCCGTTCCCAGCGACGTTCGACGAAAGCGAAATTGATCACCTCCTGATAGTCGCGATCCGCCAGCAGATGGCGCAGGCTGGACGCACTGCGGCGTGCCTCCGGCAGTTCCGGCATGGCAATCCGGCCGACCGGCGGGTGCGTGGGAATATTGTCGTAACCGTGCAGGCGCGCCAGTTCCTCGATCAGGTCTACCTCGATGCGCAGGTCAAAGCGCCAGCTCGGCGGTTGCACGACGAAATCAGCGCCATCGCGCACGAAATCGAGACCCATGCGGGTCAGATGGCCGGCGATTTCGTCATCGCTGAACGACAGTCCGAGCACGCGCGCGGCGCGTGCAGGACGCAGGCGCACCGGGTCACGCGACGGCAGCGCGGTGACCTGGTCGTCGACCGGTCCCGCCTGGCCACCGCACAGTTCCAGAATCAGCTGCGTCACCCGTTCGACACCGGCGACGGTGTCGGCGAAGTCGACACCACGCTCGAAACGGTGAGCAGCTTCGCTGGAGAAGGCATAGCGGCGCGCACGCCCCTGGATCGCATCAGGCAGCCAGAACGCCGCCTCGACGTAGACGTTCCGGGTTTCCAGCGAGCAGGCGGTCGACGCACCGCCCATGATGCCGGCGAAACTTTCCACGCCGGCGTCGTCGGCGATCACGCCGCAATCCGGGGTCAGCGTGATCGTCTGATCGTTCAGCAATGTCAGCTGCTCGCCCTCTTTCGCCCAACGGACATGCAGGCCGCCTTGCACACGATCGAGGTCGAACACGTGATTCGGCCGGTTCATTTCCAGCATGACGTAGTTGGAAATGTCGACCAGGATGGCGATGGAGCGCATGCCGGCGCGCTCGAGACGCCGCTTCATCCAGTCCGGCGTCACCGCCGCGGCATTGACCCCGCGTATCACGCGGCCGGAAAAACGGCCGCACAGATCCTTGTGTTCAACCTTGACCGGCAGCACTTCGGACAGCGTCACCGGTGCCGCTGCAACCGTCGGCAGGTGCAAAGGTGCACCGGTCAGCGCGGCCACTTCACGCGCGACGCCGACCATGCCGAAACAGTCGGCGCGGTTAGGCGTGAGCTTGATGACGAACACGTTGTCGTCGAGATCCAGATACTCGCGGATGTTGGTACCGACCGGCGCATCCGGCGGCAGCGCGAGCAGACCGGACGCCTCATCGGAAATGCCCAGCTCGCGTGCCGAGCACAGCATGCCGCTGCTCTCGACACCGCGCAGCTTGGCGCGCTTGATGTCGATCCCCGGCAGCTTCGCACCGACGGTCGCGCACGGCACCTTCATGCCGGCCGCCACATTGGGGGCGCCACACACGATCTGCAGCGGCTCGCCACCGGCATCGACCTGGCAGACGCGCAGACGGTCGGCATCAGGATGCGGTGCAACCGACAGCACTTCCGCAACAACGACACCGGTGAAGGCAACGGCGGCCGGATCCAGTTCCTCGACTTCGAGGCCGGCCATGGTCAGCAGGTGAGACAGCGCCGCGGTATCGATCGCCGGATCGACGAAGCTGCGCAACCACTTTTCGGAAAATTGCATTTCGGTAAGACCTCAGCGGAACTGGCTCAGAAAGCGCACATCACCGTCATAGAACAGGCGCAGATCATTGATGCCGTAGCGCAGCATGGTCAGACGATCAGGGCCGAAGCCGAAGGCAAAACCGGTATGGCGCTCCGCGTCGATGCCGCAGTGGCCAAGCACGTTCGGGTGCACCATGCCGCAGCCGGCGATCTCCAGCCAGCGTCCGGCCAGCGGCCCGCTGGCAAAGGCCACGTCGATTTCCGCCGACGGCTCGGTAAACGGAAAGAAAGAAGGCCGGAAACGCACATCGAGCTGATCGGTTTCGAAGAAGCGGTGCAGGAAATCGCTGACCACGCCTTTGAGATCGGCAAAGCTCACCGACTCGCCAACCCACAGACCTTCGACCTGATGGAACATCGGCGAATGCGTCGCATCGGAATCGACGCGATAGACGCGGCCGGGCGCGATGATCCGTATTTCCGGCATGGTCTGCGCCGCCGCATGGCGCGCCACGTGCGCCTGCATGTAGCGCACCTGGATAGGACTGGTATGGGTGCGCAGCATCACGTCGCTCGCCCCCTCCAGATAGAAGGTGTCGTGCATCGAACGCGCAGGGTGATTTTCCGGCGTGTTCAGTGCAGTGAAATTATGGAAGTCGGTCTCGATTTCCGGTCCGTCGGCGACATCGAAGCCGATGCCGCGAAACAGTGTTTCGATGCGTTCCAGCGTGCGCGTGACAGGATGAAGTCCTCCACGCCCCAGTCCTCGACCGGGCAGCGTCACGTCAAGCGCCTCTTCCGCAAGGCGCTCTTCCAGCGCAGCACGACGCAGCGCTTCGCGACGCGACTCCAGCGCCGCCTCAACGCGCTGCTTGGCGACGTTGATCGCTGCACCCGCTTCCTTGCGGGCGTCGGGATCGAGTTTCCCCAGCCCCTTGAGCAGTTCTGTCAGGCTGCCTGACTTGCCGAGGAAGCGCGCCTTGGCCTGTTCGAGCAGCACGGCATCAACCGCTGCTGAAAATTCGGATTCAGCTTGTGAAACAAGGGCTTCCAGATCACTCATCGACTTCTACCGGATAACGTAGTGACAAAAAAAGGAGGCTCAGCCTCCTTTTTTTGCGTTCGGGATGCTTAGCCGAGCTGTGCCTTTGCCTGATTCGCAATGGCAGCAAACGCTGCCTTGTCGAACACGGCAAGGTCAGCCAGCACCTTGCGATCCACCTGGATCGAGGCCTTGTTCAGACCATTGATCAGCTTCGAATAGGTCAGACCGACTTCACGTGCGGCGGCGTTGATACGCACGATCCACAGCGCGCGGAACTGACGCTTCCTCTGACGGCGGTCACGGTAGGCATATTGCCCGGCCTTCATCACCGCTTCTTTGGCGATCCGATAGACGCTATGGCGACGACCGCGGTAACCCTTGGCCTGGTCCAGTACTTTCTTGTGACGGGCTCGTGCCGTCACGCCACGTTTCACTCTCGGCATGGTATCGGCTCCTTATGCGTAGGGCAGCATGTTGCGGACGCGTGCATCGTCCGTGGCATGCACTTCCGTCATGCCGCGAAGCTGACGCTTCGACTTGGTGGTCTTCTTGGTAAGGATGTGGCGCTTGAACGCCTGCGAACGCTTGATGCTGCCGCTCGCCCGGACCTTGAAGCGCTTGGCAGCGCCCTTCTTGGTCTTCATCTTGGGCATGACAAAACTCCATTTATGTCATCTTCACAGGTGGCTGCGAACCCTTCGCTGCACTTTCAGACCCGTGAATACTTGTTTTGTCGTCATCCGGAGATGACGACGGTGCGAGGCATTGCCCCGCACATCGCCGGGCGCTATGCCCGACAAATTCCTGGCGAAGTTCCGGAACTCAGACCTTCTTCTTGCTCGGCGCAAGCACCATGATCAGCTGACGGCCTTCGAGCTTCGGAAACTGCTCGACCACAGCCACCGCCTCGAGGTCCGCCTTCACACGTTCAAGCAGGCGGATGCCGAATTCCTGGTGAGCCATTTCGCGGCCCCGGAATCTCAGCGTCACCTTTGCCTTGTCACCGTCCTGCAGAAAACGGGACAAATTGCGCAGCTTGATCTGGTAATCGCCCTCATCCGTACCGGGACGGAACTTGACTTCCTTGACCTGTATCTGCTTCTGCTTCGACTTGGCTTCGGCGGCGCGCTTGGCTTCCTGATACTTGAACTTGCCGAAGTCCATCAGGCGGCATACGGGCGGCTTTGCGAGCGGCGCTATCTCGACCAGATCAATCCCGGCTTCTTCGGCCAGAGCAAGCGCCTGTCGCGAGGACATGATGCCAAGCTGCTCTCCTTCTTCACCGACAAGACGTACTTCCGGGGCGTTGATTTCCGAATTGAGGCGCTGCGATTTCTGCTGACTGATGCTCGTACTCCCGAGACATAAAAAATCAAGCCGTGCGATCGATGCCCCGTGTCGCGATTTCGTCATTCAGGCGCTGGACGAGATCATTCAGGGTCATCTGCCCGAGATCGATGTTTCCCCGGGCACGCACGGCAACCACTTCCGCTGCCTTTTCCTTGTCACCTACGACAATCTGGTAAGGCAACTTTTGCAAGCTATGTTCGCGGATTTTATAGTTAATTTTCTCTCCGCGCAAATCGCATTCGACACGCAGACCTGCCGCACGCAAGGAATCCGCGACTTCCTGCGCGTAATCGGCCTGTGCTTCCGTGATGTTCAGCACGACAACCTGCACCGGCGCGAGCCATAGCGGGAAGTTTCCAGCGTGGTTTTCGATCAGGATGCCGATGAAGCGTTCGAGCGATCCGAGGACCGCCCGGTGCAGCATGACCGGCCGGTGACGGGCGTTGTCTTCCGCAACATATTCGGCGTCCAGACGCTCCGGCAGCACGAAATCAAGTTGCAGCGTACCGCACTGCCAGGACCGTCCGATCGCGTCCTTGATGTGGTATTCGATCTTCGGGCCATAGAACGCGCCCTCGCCCGGCAACTCTTCCCAGCTCATGCCGGCGGCAGACAGTGCATCGCGCAAGCCAGCCTCGGCGCGGTCCCACACGTCGTCCGAACCGGCACGCTTGGCCGGACGCAGCGACAGCTTGACTGCCACGTCGTTGAAGCCGAAATCGCGATAGACAGCCAGCAGCAATTCGTTGAACGCTGTCACTTCCGACGTGATCTGCGCTTCGGTGCAGAAGATGTGCGCATCGTCCTGCACGAAACCGCGCACGCGCATCAGGCCGTGCAGCGCGCCTGACGGTTCGTTGCGATGGCAGGAACCGAACTCGGCCAGCCGCAGCGGCAGGTCGCGATAGGAATGCAGCGCCGCATTGAAAATCTGCACATGCCCGGGACAGTTCATCGGCTTCACCGCGTAGTCGCGCTTCTCCGACTCGGTCGTGAACATGTTCTCGCGGTAGTTTTCCCAGTGACCCGACTTCTCCCACAGCACGCGGTCCATCATCAGCGGCGTCTTGACCTCGCGGTAGCCGGCCTGATCGAGCGCCTGACGCATGTACTGCTCGATCTGCTGCCACACCACCCAGCCCTTGGGATGCCAGAACACCATGCCGGGCGCCTCTTCCTGCATGTGGAACAGGTCGAGCTGCTTGGCCAGCCGGCGGTGATCGCGCTTCTCGGCTTCCTCCAGCATGTTCAGGTAGGCATCCTGCTCATCCTTCTTTGCCCAGGCCGTGCCGTAGATGCGCTGCAACATCTCGTTCTTCGCGTCGCCACGCCAGTAGGCGCCGGCCACCTTCATCAGCTTGAACACCTTGAGCTTGCCGGTAGACGGCACGTGCGGTCCGCGGCACAGGTCGATGAAGTCGCCTTCGCGGTACAGCGACACGTCCTGATCCGCAGGAATCGACGCGATGATTTCCGCCTTGTAGTGCTCGCCGATGGACTTGAAGAAGTCGACTGCCTTGTCGCGCGCCCACACCTCGCGCGACACCGGAATATCTTTCTTCGACAGTTCGGACATGCGCTGCTCGATCGCAGCCAGGTCTTCCGGCGTGAACGGGCGCTTGTACGAGAAGTCGTAGTAGAAGCCGTTGTCGATTACCGGACCGATGGTCACCTGGGCATCCGGAAACAGCTCCTTCACCGCATAAGCCAGCAGGTGAGCGGTTGAGTGGCGGATCATGTCCAGACCGTCGGCATCGCGTTCGGTCACGATCGCCAGCGAGGCATCGGCCTCGATCACGAACGAGGTATCGACCAGCTTGCCATCGACCCGGCCGGCGAGCGCCGCCTTGGCCAGCCCGGCGCCGATCGATGCGGCGACGTCGCGCACCGTGACTGCGGACTCGAAACTGCGGACCGATCCATCAGGCAGGGTGATATTGACCATGGCGTTGCTCCGGAAAACGGTAATCGGGGTGTAACGAAAACTCGGGACGAAAAAAAAGTGCGGCCTTGGCCGCACTTTTTCTATTTGCGCACGCCTGAACAGCGTCTTCTCGTGCGTCTTTGGCTGCAGGCCTCAGGCAGTGTGTGAAACCGGAGTGAAGCAAGTTCGCGGTGTCATAACGCTGCCTTTCAATCCCTGCAGTGTGTGTTGGTAGGCGCGATTGGACTCGAACCAACGACCCCCACCATGTCAAGGTGGTGCTCTAACCAGCTGAGCTACGCGCCTAAAAGAGCGCGCAAGTATAGCTCAAACTCACGCGGACTCAACAGATATTTTTTACGCGGTTTTCCAGGCCTCCAGATATTCCTTCCAGTGGGCGCCCGGCTGGGCCGCCAGCCAGTCGCGGACAAAGGCGATTTCCGCCGCGTACTGGGTCTGGTCGAGCATGCCGCGCATCAGCTGGAAGCGCTGGAAGACCAGATAGGTGTTGAGCACGTCGGTTTCGCAGTAGTCGCGGATCTGCGCCGCCTCGCCGCGCTGCCAGGCCGACCACACCGCCGAACCGTCCATGCCGAGCTTGCCGGGGAAACCGATCAGCTTGGCCAGCTCGTCAAGCGGGGCATTACCGCGCCCCTGATACAGCGCCAGCAGATCCATCAGGTCGAGATGCCGCGAGTGATAGCGGCTGATGTAATTGTTCCACTTGAATTCGCGCGCGTCGGGGCCGTCACCCTCGCCCATTTCCCAGTAGCGCGGCGCCGTGACACCGTGGATCAGTCCGCGATAGTGCAGCACCGGCAGGTCGAAGCCGGCGCCGTTCCACGACACGATCTGCGGCGTCAGCTTCTCGATGCCTTCGTAAAAGCGCTGGATGATCTGGCCCTCGCCATTCTCCGGTTCGGCCAGAGACCAGACGCGCAGCGACCTGGCATCACGCAGCGCGCACGAAATCACCACCACGCGCTGCAGGTGCAGCGGCAGGAAGTCGTGGCCGACACTGGCGCGGCGCTGCTGGAACGCGAATTCCGCAACTTCCGCGTCGGACAGGTCGTCCGGCAGATGGTTGAGCGAACGTATGCCGGCGATGTCCGGAATGCTCTCGATGTCGAATACAAGTACGGCAGCCATGAAAATCCCGTGATGACGTTGTTTTACTTGCGGATCCACTTTCCGCCCGACTGCACGTACCAGCCGCCCTGGGCGCGCTCGATCCAGCGATGGGCGAAGGTGGACCGCACTTCCGCTTCCCACTCCGGATGGCCGTTGGCACGTGCAATCTCGCGATACAGCGCGTCACGGTCGCCATTCTCCTGCGCCACCAGGGCCTGCACGGCCTGGCGTTGCGCAAGCGGCACAGCAGCGGCGTCGCGCAGTTCGACCCGTCCGTCGGCGGTCAGGCCGACCGCACCCGACGCATAGTGCGGCGCGAGCTGCGCATGGCGAGCCTGCATGGCACCCCGCACCTGGCTGATCGCCGGCGTGTCGATTTCGAGATTGCCCTGCGCCCACGCTGCCGACGCAGCGAACAGGCACAGCACGAGCAGATTCTTCAGTGTATTCACGGCTGCTTTCCTTCCGCCGGTGCGGGTGCCTGACTGCCCTTCTTAAGCTGCCAGACTTCATCGATGATGCGGTCGGCGGCCTTTTCGGCCGCCGCCGCCGGGAAATAGATATTTATCGTGACGCAGCCGGCAAGCAGCGCGGCGCCGACGATCATCACGCCTGACAGTCTGTTCATTGTCATCCTCATCTGACCACCGGTCTGGTTTCGGTCACGCGCGCCAGCCGGTCCAGCAGTTCCTGCCAGTCGACGCGCCGATTGTAGCCAACCACGCTGAGCGCCGGGACACCGCCCCCCTCGATCAGCATATAGCCTCCGCCCTTCTCCGCCAGTCCGTCCATTTCACACACGCCCGCGCGCAGCCTGCAGGACAGGCCCATGCGCCGGTAGCCGAAGCGTTCGAAAAATCCGAGGAAGCTGCGCTGGATCGCCGCTGCCGCACCGGGACCGCCGAGTGCGGTGATGCTTTCCACCGCCCGCTGGCTGATGGTGCGCGGATAGTCACCTTCGCTCGATCCTATGCGCGCATCGAAGCTCACCGGCACCCAGCGCAACAGCTCCAGCCCGGCGACGTCGCCGTCGAGCCGGCCGGTCACGCGGCCGAACCTGAAGGTTTCGGTCAGCGCCTCCAGATCGATGTAACGCATCTGCAGGTCCGCAAGCACACGCGGCATGGCACCGAACGGTTCTATCACCTGCAGACCGTTGGCCACGACATATCCGTCGAACACCTGAATCACCATCTGGCCGTCAAGCGACAGCACGCCGCTGCGCCAGCTTACGCGCGGAATGCTGGCACCGAGGCTGCCCGCCATGCGTGGCCAACCGAGCACATGCGTCAGAGCCGGCATCGATACCGGTTCGAGATCGGCCGACAAGTCGCCGTTCCAGCGGCCATCGATACGGTCGAAACGCAGCACGTTCAGGCGGAGCCCCGCATCGAGCAGCGGAATGCGCGTAGGCTGCAGTGCGAAACGACCGGGTGCCAGATCGGCGCGCAGTTCGAAACCGTCCGCCGGAATCCGGCCGAACTGCGCATGACCGACCGACAACTTCAGCGCGGTCATCGTGTCGCCCTGCCAGGGCAGTTCGGCATTGACGCCGTCCAGCGCGAAGCGGCCGGCGACATCCGCAATCTGCGCATCGTTCAGGCGCAGCGTGGCGCTGCGCAGGCCGGAGCCGTCAGCCGATGCGACGAAATCGGCGCGGCCCTTCAAATCCAGCGCCGGCCAGCCGCGCGCGGCGAACAGTGGTGCAATGAACCGCTCGTTCAGCACGGACAGGTCGAAGTCCTCGCCCTGCAGGCTGGCTGTTCGCAGCGCGAACGGCGCGCGCACGAATGCCGCATCGCCGCTCAGGCGTCCGGCACCCGCGAGATCGAGCGTGGCGCCGACAAACTCGAGTGCCCGAGGCAACAACACGAAGGACGACGACAGCACGGTGCCGCCACCGCGCAGATAGACGCTGTCCCACAGCAGTTCGCCGCCCTGCCAGTCGAGCGCCACCGTGCCGTTCCAGGCATCGCCGATACGGTGCGCCTCGACATCCACCGTCGCGGACACCGCCTCGGCGGCGCGCAGGGCGTCGGCCGATGAGAAACGTCCGGCCGACAGCGCGATGCGCAGGTGCAAGGCCGGCGAGCGGCGTGCACCGATATCGGTCAGTTCGAGCGCGAGGTCCACGCGCCCGGATGGCACATAGGGTTTCAGCACCGTAACATCGGCCAGCAGACGGGACAGATCGAGTGCGCCGGCCTTGACCGACAGGTGCGGACTCTTGCCGGCCAGTTCGCCGTCGACCTCAATGCGCGTGTCGCGGTCCAGCTGCAGCCGGGCATCGAGGGTTCGGCGTTTTCCCTGCACGCCAAATTCGACCGGCCACGGACCGAAGCCGCGCGCGCGCAGCACGCCACCGCGGCAGCGCTGCGAAGGCAGCGCCACGAAGTCGGCACAATCGAGCTGAACGTCATTCAACACCCGGCTGCCAAACAGGGCGCGCGCGGCGCGCACACGGGCGGCACCGCCGTCCAGCCGCGCAGCGTCAATGCGCACATCGTCCAGCGTCAGCGCCGGCGAACTGACCCGGGCAAGCCGCAGCGAAATGCCGGCATCGGCCGGCATCGCCAGCGCCACCAGCGCACAGGTCAGCCAGCCGCGCATCACGCGGCCTATGCAGCGAGGGAATGGATCAGGATGGGAATACACCCGTCGAAAGATAGCGATCGCCGCGGTCGCACACGATGCTGACGATGGTCGCATTCTCGACCCCGGCGGCGATGCGCAGCGCAACCACCAGTGCGCCGCCCGAACTGATGCCGGCGCAGATACCCTCTTCGGCGGCCAGCCGGCGCGTCATGTTTTCGGCATCGACCTGGCCGACCGGCTCGATGCGGTCGACCCGGCTGCCGTCGTAGATCTTCGGCAGATAGGCTTCCGGCCACTTGCGGATACCGGGAATCTGCGCGCCGTCCTCAGGCTGGCAGCCGACGATGCAGATGTCCGGATTCATCGACTTCAGATAGGTCGAGGTACCCATGATGGTGCCAGTCGTGCCCATCGAACTGATGAAGTGCGTGATCCGGCCGCCGGTGTCGCGCCAGATCTCAGGGCCGGTGCCCTCGATGTGGGCACGCGGATTGTCCGGGTTGGCAAACTGATCGAGGATGATGCCGCGCCCCTCATCACGCATCTTCTCGGCAACGTCGCGCGCGAGTTCCATGCTGCCGGCCTTAGGCGTCAGGACCAGTTCGGCGCCGTAGGCGGTCATGCTCTGGCGGCGCTCGACGGTCTGGTTGTCGGGCATCACCAGAATCATTCTATAGCCGCGCATCGCTGCCACCATCGCCAGCGCGATGCCGGTGTTGCCGCTGGTCGCCTCGATCAGCGTGTCGCCCGGCTTGATGTCGCCGCGCTCCTCGGCACGGCGGATCATCGACAGAGCCGGTCGGTCCTTGACCGAACCGGCCGGATTATTGCCTTCGAGCTTGACCAGGATGACGTTGCCGCGGCGATCGTTGTCCGCGCCCGGAATTCGCTGCAGACGGACCAGCGGCGTATTGCCGACGAAATCTTCGAGTGTCTTGTAAGTCATGTGCATCCGGTATTCGGCGACGGCGGGTTCAGCGCGAACCGGCCGGTCTGGGTGGCGCTCCGACCGGCTTCGGGGCCGCCGGTGTCGGTGTGGAATCGGTGTCGTGCACAGCCGGCGCCGGAGCGCTGCCCGCCGGACGCGGCGGCGCTCCGGCAGAACGGGCCGGAGCAACGGAGACATGTGCCTCGCTGCCGGCAGGTCGCGGCACCGGCGACGCCGTCGCAGGTTTCACCTCGGGCGCAGCTTCGGTTGATGGTGCAGGCGCATGTGTCGGACGGCGGCGCAGCGCCAGGAAGGCGATCACCGCAGCAACCAGCGCGCCGAAAGCCAGCCAGCCCCACGGAAAAGCGGACGGCGCCGGCGCAGCGTGCGGCAACGGCACGGCCACATCGGGCGCCGCAATGGAGGGACCCGCTTCAGCGGCGGCACCCGCGCGCTGACCGACGATCACCAGCGGACGTACTTCGGCGAGTGTCTTGTCGCCAATGCCTTTCACCTTGCCCAGATCGTCGACCGAGGTGAACGGGCCGTGGGCCTGCCGGTAGTCGACGATGGCCTGGGCGCGCCCCGGGCCGATGCCCGGCAGCCCGTCAAGCTCGCTGGCCGACGCGCTGTTGAGATCGATCACGGCCAGTGCGGAGGCCGAAGACAGACAAAGCAGCACGGCGCAGATCAGGTGACGCATGGCAATGACACTCCGAATAAGGAGAAAGGCGGAAACAGAATACCGCTCAGGTGGTCGTGTGGCGAAGGTCGGCCGCCAGTTCGTCGAGCGAACAGACCGCAGTGCCGAGTTTGCCGACGACGATGCCGGCCGCGCGATTGGCCAGACGCATCGCATCGACCATCGAACAGCCGGCGGCCAGCATGACCGCCATGGTCGCGATGACCGTGTCGCCGGCACCGCTGACGTCGTACACCTCGCGCGCCAGCGCGGGCTCGTTGACCACGCCATCCGCATTGTAAAGACTCATGCCGGCGTCGGAACGTGTCAGCAGCAGCGCGCCAAGACCGAGCTCGTCCCTCAGCGCGCCGGCGCGACGCGCCAGATCATCGTCGTCGGTCCAGCGACCGACGACTTCACGCAGCTCGTTTCGGTTGGGCTTGAGCAGCGTCGCGCCGGCGTAACGGGAATAGTCATCACCCTTGGGGTCGACCAGCACCGGGCGCCCGGCGGCGCGGGCGATGTCCATCATTTCGCGGATGTTCGAGAGTGCGCCCTTGCCGTAGTCGGACAGGATCACCAGGTCAGCATCCTTCACCCTGCGCGCGAATTCGTCGAGCTTGGCGCGCAGCACCTCGTGAGCCGGCATGTTCTCGAAATCGATGCGCAGCAACTGCTGCTGGCGGCCGATCACGCGCAGCTTGATCGTGGTGTCGAGCTGCGCATCCTCGTGCAGGCTGGCGTCGATGCCGGCATCGTGCATCTGCTGGCGCAGGGTGCGTCCGGCATCGTCGGCGCCGACCACCGACAGCAGGCTGACCTGCGCTCCCAGCGCGGCGCAGTTGCGCGCGACGTTGGCAGCGCCGCCCGGGCGTTCCTCGACACGGTCGATCTTGACCACCGGCACCGGCGCCTCGGGCGAAATGCGCTGCACGTCACCGAACCAGTAACGGTCGAGCATCACGTCGCCCGCAACCAGGATGCGGGCACCACGGGTATCGGGCAGCGACAGTGTCATGGTGTTGGCCGGTGCATGGCGCCGTTCAGGGCGCGAGATCGAATTCTTCGGTCCGTTTCGGCGGATAGGTTTCCCAGCCGCCGCACGCCGGACAGCGCCAGTTGAACTGACGCGCCTTGAAGCCGCAATTGTCGCAACGGTAGCGCGCGACACGGCGCGTGTGGGCGTGGATGATGTTCTTCATCAGGTCCGAATCGGTGCGCGCAGCCGGTGGCAGGGTCTGCATCTGCGCTTCGAGCAGCTTGTCCAGGCCGAGCAGCGTCGGATTGCGCCGCAGTTCCTCACGCACCAGCGCGAGCGCGCCGGCCGGACCTTCGGTCGCGAGTTCTTCGCGGAAAACGACGTCCAGCAGATCGAGCGAGGTATGTCGCTCAAGATAGCTTTTCAGCAGGGTGACGCCGTGACGCTCGCGCCCGAGCCGACGGTAGGCGTCAGCCAGACGATCGGCCACCAGCGCAAGGTAGACCGGATTCTGCTGTTCGATACGCTGCCAGTGATCGATCGCCTGCTCCCACTGGTGATCGGCAGCGTGCACGTCGCCGAGCAGCATCATCGCCCGCACGCACTTGCGGTGCGTCGCCAGCGCTTCCTCGAGCAGCGGCTTCGCATCGACCAGACGCGACTGCGCCAGCGCCTGGGTTGCCAGTTCGCACAGAAACTGCGCAATGTCCTTCTGCGCGCGATGGGATTCGTTCTGCGGCAGCGCGCGCGCGATGTCTATCGCCTTCGTCCACTCCTTTTCCTGCTGGTAGATGTCCAGCAGGTGGTGCAGCGCCTCGACGTCGAGTGCGCTGCCGCGCAATCCGACAAATACCTCTTCCGCCCGGTCCAGCAGGCCGGCCTTCAGATAGTCCTGGCCAAGTTCCAGCCGGGCATCGAGGCGTTGCTCGGGTCGTACGTCCTCGCGCTTGGCAAGCGTCTGGTGTATCTGAATCGCGCGATCGGTTTCTCCGCGACGACGGAACAGATTGCCGAGCGCGAACTGCAGTTCTGTCGTCTGCGGATCTCTGCGGGTCGCTTCGATGAATGAATCGATCGCACGATCGGGCTGCTCGTTCAGCAGGAAGTTCAGCCCGGCGAAGTAGGAGCGTGGCAGCGCACGGGATTCACGCACCAGATGACGGATGTCGATGCGCGCAGCCAGCCAGCCCAGCCCGAAGAAGAGCGGCAGGACCAGAAGCCACCAAAGTTCAATTTCCATGTTCGACGCAGGAAACCTTCAGTCAGCGACGGGCTGCGTCGGAACCGGTGGCGGGCCATCGACCTCCGGCTTGCGGCTTCGTGCCAGCGACCAGCCAGCCAGGGCGCCAGCCAGGGCGCCGGCAAAAAAGAGAATGAGCAGCAGCACCGACAGTTCGATACGCCATTCGTTGCCGAAAAAAAGACGCACGGTGACCGGGTCGCTGTTGCGGGCAGCCAGTCCCAGCAACAGCAGGAACACCAGTATGCGCAGCACCCAGTTCAATATGGTCATGGCAGCCGCGCTCAGGCCCCCGGCGCTTCGGCAGCCAGCGCCTGATCGACGCGTTCGCGCAGTTCCTTGCCGGCCTTGAAATGCGGCACCCGCTTCTCGGGCACCATCACCTTTTCGCCGGATTTCGGATTGCGGCCGACGCGAGGCGGACGGTGGTTCAGCGAAAAGCTGCCGAAACCCCGTATTTCGATGCGATCACCGCGCACCAGCGCAGCGGTCATTTCATCGAGGATCATCTTGACCGCATAGTCGGCATCCTTCGCCACCAGTTGCGGAAAACGGCTTGCCAGCCGGGTGATCAGTTCGGATTTGGTCATGACGGATCGGTCTAGCGACTGCAAACATGCCGGTGACGACAAGACAACGCCGCCCGGAGGCGGCGTTGTCACCAACCCTCAATCGCCAGTGGCGATCAGGAGGGGTTCTTCAGCTTGGCCTTGAGCAGCGCGCCCAGATTGGTCGTGCCGCTGCTGGCCGACGAGCCTTCCGACTGGATCTTCTGGATGGCGTCGTTCTGTTCAGCCTGATCCTTCGCACGCACGGACAGCGTGATCGAGCGGGTCTTGCGGTCCAGATTGACGATCATCGCCTCGACTTCGTCGCCGACACGCAGAACAGTGGTCAGGTCATCGACGCGGTCACGCGATGCTTCCGAGGCGCGCAGATAACCTTCGACATCCTCGTTCAGCGCGATCACCGCACCCTTCGCATCCACCGTCTTCACGGTGCCGCGCACGACGCTGTTCTTGTCGTGGGTGGCGATGAAGTTGGTGAAGGGGTCTCCATCCATCTGCTTGACGCCCAGCGAGATGCGCTCGCGCTCGACATCGATGGACAGCACGACGGCTTCGACTTCGTCGCCCTTCTTGTAGTTGCGCACGGCTTCTTCGCCGGTCAGCGACCACGACAGGTCGGACAGGTGAACCAGACCGTCGATGGCGCCGGTCAGGCCGATGAACACGCCGAAGTCGGTGATCGACTTGATCTGGCCGCGGACCTTGTCGCCCTTCTTGTGGTTCATCGAGAAGTCTTCCCACGGGTTCGGCTGGCACTGCTTCATGCCCAGCGAAATCCGGCGACGGTCTTCGTCGATTTCCAGAATCATCACTTCGACCTCGTCGCACAGCTGGACAACCTTGGTCGGGTGGATGTTCTTGTTGGTCCAGTCCATTTCGGACACGTGGACCAGGCCTTCGATGCCCTGCTCGATTTCGACGAATGCACCGTAGTCGGTCAGGTTGGTGACCTTGCCGAACAGGCGGGTGCCCTGCGGGTAGCGGCGCGAGATGCCCACCCACGGATCTTCGCCCAGCTGCTTGAGGCCCAGCGACACGCGGTTCTTCTCGGCGTCGAACTTGAGCACCTTCGCTTCGACTTCGTCACCGACCGCCAGCACTTCCGACGGGTGACGCACGCGGCGCCATGCCAGGTCGGTGATGTGCAGCAGGCCGTCGATGCCGCCGAGGTCGACGAATGCGCCGTAGTCGGTGATGTTCTTGACGATACCCTTGACGATCGTGCCTTCCTTGAGGTTCTCGAGCAGCTTTTCGCGCTCTTCACCGGCGGTCAGTTCGAGCACTGCACGACGCGAAACGACAACGTTGTTGCGCTTGCGGTCGAGCTTGATGACCTTGAATTCGAATTCCTTGTTCTCGTACGGAGCCGTATCCTTGACCGGACGCAGATCGACCAGGGAGCCCGGCAGGAAGGCGCGGATGCCGTTGGTCATGACGGTCAGGCCGCCCTTGACCTTGCCCGACACCAGACCCTTGACGATGGAACCATCGCCCAGTGCCTTTTCCAGCTCGTTCCATGCAGCGATGCGCTTGGCCTTGTCGCGCGACAGCCGGGTTTCACCGTAGCCGTCTTCGAGCATTTCGATGGCGACACTGACGTAATCGCCGGGGGCGACGGTCAGCTCACCACGATCGGTACGGAACTCTTCAATTGCGATGTAGCTTTCGGACTTGAGGCCGGCATTGACGACGACGAAATTCTGGTCGACGCGCATGACTTCAGCGGTGATGACTTCACCGGCACGCATTTCCTGGCGCGTGAGGCTTTCCTCGAACAGCGCGGCAAAACTTTCCATGGAGTCTGACGACTGGGCAACTTGGGACATTGGCAAAATGCCGCTTGCACGGCAACGGGTTAGGGATGATCAAAACAGCCGATGCTTTGCGCACCGGCTGCGCTTCGGGCTGAAACGACGGTTGCGGACCGGATTGACCGGGTTTCCGACGACCTTCGCTCTACCCCACCTTCGCTTTTTCCCACGCATCCAGCACAAACCGGACTGCGGCATCCACGGACATCGAACTGGTATCGAGCGCGATTGCATCCGGCAGCTGCACCAGTGGTGCGTGCGCCCGGCGGCTGTCGCGCTCGTCCCGTTCCCGCAAATCTTGCGAAAGACTTTCCAGATTAGCAGAAAGACCTTTGTCGATCAACTGCTTATAGCGGCGCTCGGCTCGTACTTCGACGCTCGCCGTCAGGAACACCTTGAGCCGGGCGTCCGGAAACACCACGGAGCCCATGTCGCGACCGTCGGCCACCAGTCCGGGCGGCTGGCGGAAGGCCCGCTGGCGCTCCAGCAGCGCGCTGCGCACACCGCCATAGACGGCCACCCGCGACGCGCCGATCGATGCCGCCTCGCTGCGCATCGCGTCCGACACCTCGTCGCCGGCCAGCCAGGTCTGCCCGTCGGCAAAGCGCACATCCAGACCGGCCGACACGCGTTCCAGCGCCGCTTCGTCGTCCAGCGGAACGCCGGCACGCATCGCCGCCACAGCGGTCAGGCGGTACAGCGCGCCGCTGTCCAGCAGATGGAATCCGAGCGCGGCGGCAACCCTCGACGCCACGGTGCCCTTGCCCGATGCGGACGGGCCGTCTATCGCAACGACCGGCACGTTCATGCCACCACCTCCGCCCAGCGGGCGAAATAGTCCGGAAAGGTCTTGGCGACGCAGCCCGGATCCATGATGCGCACCGGCACGCCGCCCAGCGTCGCAAGCGAGAAGCACATGGCCATGCGGTGATCGTCATAGGTGTCGATGGAGGCGCCCGGAAGCAGCCGTTCCGGCGGAGTGATCGCGAGATAGTCCGCGCCTTCCTCGACGGTTGCCCCCAGCTTGCGCAGTTCGGTGGCCATCGCAGTGATGCGGTCGGTTTCCTTGACCCGCCAGCTGGCGATGTTGCGCAGCCGGCTCGGACCGTCGGCAAACAGCGCGCAGATCGCCAGCGTCATCGCCGCATCCGGAATGTGGTTCAGATCGAGGTCGAACGCACGCAGCCGGCCGCCGGCAGGGGCTTTCGCCTCGATCCAGTTCGGCCCGACCGACACGATCGCACCGAGCTGCTCCAGCGCCTGCGCGAACGCGACATCGCCCTGCACCGAATCGCGGCCCACGCCTTCGACCCGGACCGGGCCGCCTCCGATCGCACCGGCGGCGAGGAAATAGGACGCCGAGGACGCATCGCCCTCGACGAAGCACTCGCCGGGCGACACGTAGCGCGCACCGGCCGGCAGATCGATGAAGCGCCAGCCATCGCGCCGCACATCGACGCCGAACTGGCGCATCAGCGCCAGCGTGATGTCTACATAGGGCTTGGAAATCAGCTCGCCTTCGACTTCTATGCGTACCGCGCGGCCGGTCAGCGGCAGCGCCATCAGCAGACCGGTCAGGAACTGGCTCGACACGTCGCCGCGCACGCGCACCACCGCGGCGTCGACCAGCCTGGCCGGCCGGATGCGCAGCGGCGGATAGCCTTCCTGACCTTCATAGGTGATCTGGGCACCCACCTGGCGCAGCGCATCGACCAGATCGCCGATCGGCCGTTCGTGCATGCGCGGCACGCCATGCAGGCGGTATTCACCGCCCATCAGCGCCAGCACCGCGGTCAGCGGCCGGAAGGCTGTGCCGGCGTTGCCGAGGAACAGATCGGCCTTGCGCACCGGAAACTGTCCGCCGGTACCGCAGACACGGTAGTCGTCTCCGCCGGCATGCTGCCAGTCGACGGCCAGCGTGCGCAGCGCGTCAAGCATGCGATCCACATCATCGGACGACAGCAGGTCGTGCAGCAATGTGTCGCCCTGTGCCAGTGCGGCCAGCAGCAGCACGCGGTTGGAAATGCTCTTCGAGCCGGGCAGACGCAGCGTGCCACGGGCCGTGGATACGGGAGGAAGGTCAAGAAAATCGGTCTTGGTCATCACACTGTGGCGCGCGTGGCGCCGATGGAAGTTGTCAGCCCTGGCGTTGCGCCCAGGCGTTGCGTGCCTCGCGGGCGAGGCCAAGCGCCCTTTCTATGCCCGCCGTGTCACCCTGTTCGATCAGCGCGCGGTAATGCGCCAGTTCCCGCTCATAGGCACCCAGCTCGGCCAGCAGCGCATCGCGGTTGGCGAGGAAGATGTCGCGCCACATTTCGGGATGGCTGGCTGCGATGCGGGTGAAATCGCGAAAACCACCACCGGCGAGATTGAATATTTCTTCCGCATTCGGCCGCGCGGCCAGTTCCGACACCAGCGCAAACGACAGCAGGTGCGGCAGATGGCTGACCGACGCCAGCCAGCGGTCGTGGTGCTCGGGCGACGTGGTCGAGATCAGCGCGCCGCAGGCAAGCCAGGCGTCACGTACCCGCGCCACGGCGGCATCTGTGTTCTCCGGCAGCGGCGTGAGGACGACGCGGCGCTTTTCGTACAGATCGGCGCGTGCCGCCTGCGGGCCGCTCTTTTCCGCGCCGGCGATCGGGTGGCCGGGCACGAACTGTCCGATGCGCGTGCCGAAGCGCCGCCGCGCCGCCGTCACGACATCCGCCTTGGTACTGCCGGCATCGGTCACGACCGTATTGGGCGGCAGATGCGGCACCAGCTGCGCCATCACGTCGTCCATCTGGCCGACCGGCATCGCCAGCAGCACCAGATCGGCGCCGGCCAGCGCCGTCGCCCAGTCGGTTTCGACGCGGTCTATCAGGCCGAGCGACAGCGCGTCGCGCTTGCTCTCGAGGCTGCGCCCCATGCCGATCACCTCGCGCACTTCACCGGCACGCTTCAGCGCGGCTGCGAACGAGCCGCCGATCAGCCCGACGCCGACCACGACCAGACGGCCGATCAGCGGCGCACTCACGAACGTGCCTTTGTCAGCGCCTCGATGAAGCGGGTATTTTCCGGTTCGAGGCCGATCGACACGCGCAGCCATTCAGGCATCGCATAGGCGGCGATCGGCCGCACGATCACGCCCTGCTCCAGCAGACGACGGTTGACGCCCGCCGCATCGCCGGCCCGGAAGGCGATGAAGTTGGCGTAGGACCGGATGTAGTCGATGCCGGAGGCGTCGAAGAAGGCCTCCAGCTGGCGCAGGCCGGCGCGATTCGCCGCAGCCGACGCGCGCACGAAGCCCTGGTCCGCCAGTGCCGCGGTCGCTGCGGCCAGCCCGACGTTGGTGACGTTGAACGGCTGGCGCACGCGGTTCAGCAGATCGATCACCGACGGCTGGCCGATGCCGTAGCCGACCCGCAGCCCGGCCAGTCCGTAAGCTTTGGAGAATGTGCGCGACACCAGAAGGTGCGGATGACGCTCCAGCCAGCGCGCACTGTCATAGACTTTTTCGGCCGGCAGGTATTCGCTGTAGGCCTCGTCCAGCACCACCAGCACGTCACGCGGCACGGCCGCGATGAAGCACTCCAGCACTTCGGCTTCGACGAAGGTGCCGGTCGGGTTGTTCGGATTGGCGATGAAAACCACCCGGGTGTCGTCGCGGATGGCCGCGCACATCGCATCCAGATCGCAGCCGAAGTCGCGCGCCGGCACCTCGATGCCGGTGGCGCCCGCCGCCAGCGTCGCCAGCGGATAGACGGCGAAGGCATGGCGCGAGTACACCGCGCTGCGGCCCGGGCCGAGCAGCGCACGCGCCACCATTTCGAGCACGTCGTTCGAGCCGTTGCCGAGCACGATCTGGTCGGCTCCGATGCCGTGATGACGCGATACCGCCTGCTTCAGGTCGAAACCGTTGCCGTCCGGGTAG